>JAQWOT010000201.1 GCA_029245725.1 SAR324 cluster bacterium
TCGATCTTTACCCCAATAGTCTGGCACACGTTCGTAGGTAATCGTCTTGCCAGCTTCGAACTCGGCAATGCGGTACGGACCACTTCCCAAGGGAGGTTCCAGCGTTGACTCTCCAAAGTCTCGATTCTCCCAATAGTGCTGTGGAAGTACAGGGAGCTGGCCTACGATCAAAGGCAATTCTTGGTTGGTGCTATCCCCAAAGTCAAAGCGTACTCGTCCTTCACCAAGATCAGTCACAGACTGCACATCTTTATAATATTTCTTGTAAAAGGGATCACCTTTCTCTAACAGTGAATTGAAGGTGAAAATCACATCAGCAGGCTTGACTGACACTCCATCATGGAACTTTGCATCTGGGTGCAGATGGAAAATCACAAAAGAGCGGTCTTCAGGCATCTGAACATGTGCTGCGAGGAGGCCATATTCGGTGAAAGGCTCATCCTGCGAACTGGTCATTAGGGTTTCATAGATCAGTCCTATATCCTCAGCACCGACACCTTTCGGAATGAAAGGATGAAAGCTGTCATAGGTGCCAATCACACTCTGATGAAGTTGGCCTCCTTTGGGTGCGTTTGGGTTTGCATATTCGAAGTGGGTGAAGTCCGCTAAATATTTAGGTTCACCATTCATGGCCAGTGCATGGCGTAATGGTAATTCTTCATTGGCAGCAACCGAGCTGACCCACAAAAACGATAGGGCACAGAATCCCCAGCAGAGTAGTCGCTTCATAGCAGTTCTCCATATTGAAAACTTAGCAAAGTCAGTAGATATTTACTTTATCGGCTTGCTGGGGGAATGTCGATAAAACAATGCAACTCATGATCAGTGACTGAATTACAGAACTTGTTCCTTGAGCATGTTTTCTCTAATATATTAAGTCTTTCCAATCAATCTTGAGTCCTTCAACCGAGACAGTTCCATGTTTGTTGCGAATGCTGAGATCAGAACAGTTCCGATGCTCCCAATGCGGGAAGAAGTCATTTTTCCAGGAATGACTACGCCTTTTTTCGTAGGCCGAAAAGCTTCGATGGAAGCCTTGGACCGTGCGCTTAGTGAAGATCGTCATATTTTTGTTGTTACTCAGCGCAATCCAAACGTCGAGAGCCCAAAACAGTCAGATCTTTTCGAGTATGGTGTTCTTGGGAAAGTGTTACAGGTGATGCGGTTGCCAAATGGAACGGTCAAGGCTCTCTTCGAGGGAGAGCAGCGAGCACAACTCCTCGAGAGCAGTTTGGAGCGTAATGAATACCTGGCTAGAATTCGTTTGATTGAACTGGAAGAAGGTGAGGAAGACGGCATGCGTAGCCTGGTAGATGATGTTCGGAAGATGTTCGATGAATATACTAAATTGGTAAAAAACAAGGCTCGAGAGGAGGCTCGCAAACGACTGCAGAAAGCTTCATCTTTGTTAGTAGCTGATCTGATCGCCCCAGTTTTGGATATTGGTAGGGAGCAGAAACAACAACTCCTCGAAGCCCTTGAACTACGTCATCGTCTTGAACTGGTGCGTCAATTTATGAGAAGCGAGTTGGAGATCAACCGCTTGGAAGATAAGCTGAAAAAACAGGTGGAAGAGCAAATTTCTCGCTCGCAAAAAGAAACTTACCTGCAGGATCAACTACGTTCCATTCAGAAAGAATTGGGCCAGGCCGACGATGGACAGACAGAGTCGGAGGAAATAGATCAAAAGATCACAGAAGCAAAAATGCCTGAGGGTGTGGAGGAAGAGGCTCGTAAGGAACTGAAAAAATTACAGATGATGTCACCACTATCCTCTGAAGCTAACGTGGTTCGGAATTATCTGGAGTGGCTCGTCTCTATGCCTTGGAGCAAGAAGACCCAAGATAATTTTGATCTAATTCGTGCACAGAAAGTCTTGGATGAGGATCACTATGGACTGGATAAGGTCAAGGAGCGCATCGTCGAATATCTTGCGGTAGCCCACCTGCGAGGTTCTTTGAAAGGGCCGATCATCTGTTTAACGGGTCCTCCAGGAGTGGGCAAGACCTCATTGGCAAAGTCGATTGCGAGAGCGTTGGATCGGAAATTTGTCAGGATGAGTCTGGGAGGCGTGCGTGATGAGGCAGAGATCCGTGGTCACCGTAGAACATACATCGGTGCCTTGCCAGGGAAAATCATTCAGTCTTTACGCAAAGCGGGTAGCAACAATCCAGTACTGTTGATTGATGAAATCGATAAACTCTACCAAAGCGTGATCAGTGATCCTTCAGCGGCTATGCTTGAAGTTTTGGATCCAGAGCAAAACAACACTTTCACGGATCACTACCTAGAAGTTGAATACGATCTGTCAGACGTACTTTTCATCTGCACTGCCAATTCTACTCAGCAGATCACCGCTCCTTTGCTGGACCGGATGGAGGTGATTCGCTTGTCAGGTTACACTGAACTGGAGAAAGTTCGAATCGCAGAAGATTTTATCATTCCAAGACAACGAAAACTACACGGTTTGATAGCTGAACAGTTGCGTTTCCGCAAAGCTGCGGTAGAAGAAGTGATTCGAAGCTATACTCGTGAGGCTGGCGTGCGCAATCTGGAGCGGGAGCTTGGTAAGATCTGTCGGAAAGTAGTTACCCAGTTGGTTCGCTCTGAAGAGAAGAAGAACATGATGGTGACACCGAAATTAGTGCACAAGTGCTTGGGGGTGCCACATCCACCAAGGGATCGCAAGAACGATCATAACGAGGTGGGCGTGGCAATGGGCTTAGGTGTCACTTCACTGGGTGGAGAAACCATGCTGGTGGAAGTTGGACTGATGCCTGGAGGTGGTAAATTGTCCCTGACTGGTAAATTGGGTGATGTGATGCAGGAGTCCGCCAAAGCCGCTTATTCATGGGTGCGCAGCAATGCGGAGTCACTTCGCATCGATCATAAGCTCTTCAAAAAGCGAGATCTACATATTCACTTGCCGGAAGGTGCGACTCCCAAAGATGGTCCGTCTGCTGGGTTACCGTTGATCACAGCGATTGTTAGTGCTTTTACCCAGATCCCAGTTCGTAACGAAGTAGCGATGACAGGTGAGATCACTCTCCGGGGACATGTTACAGAAATAGGTGGGTTGAAGGAGAAACTACTAGCTGCTCGTCGGGGCATGTTTTCAACGGTTGTAATCCCTGTGGAAAATGAGAAAGATCTGGCTGAAATTCCAGCCGAAATTACAGACGGACTGCGAATTAGAGCGGTACATAACGTGAATGACGCCCTCAACATTGCCTTGGAACATCACCCAGCCTTACTTGAGGTGCCAACCACTGCTGGAGAAGAGCTTCCAACAGATGGTACTGAAACGGTTGTCTGACCAGATCACAACGATATTTTTTCCAACAGCCCGCAATGACATTTTCCCATGATTGAAGTTTTCCTGCCCGATGGTTCATCTTGTCAATTACCTGAAGGTGCCACAGGATTGGACCTAGCTAACAGCATCGGTCGCCGCTTAGCACAAGATGCAGTGGCTGTTCGTATCAATGAACAGCTCAGTGATATTTGTCTAGAATTGCCCAATCAGGCACAGATCGAAATCGTAACACGAACTCAGCCCGATGGCGTAGAGTTGCTGCGCCATGATGCGGCACATGTGATGGCCCAGGTCGTCAAAGAACTCTACCCAGAAACTCAGGTCACTATTGGTCCGGTGATTGAGAATGGTTTCTATTATGATTTTGCCCGTGAAGAGTCCTTCACTCCTGATGATTTGGAGCGGATTGAAGGCCGGATGCGAGAGTTAGTGAAAGAAGATATCTCTATTCAAAGAGAAGTCTGGGAGCGGGATGTGGCGATCACTTTTTTTGAAGAGCAAGGAGAGATTTACAAGGCACAAATCATTCGTGATCTCCCAGAAGATGAAGTGATCTCCCTCTATCGCCAGGGAGAGTTCATCGACTTATGCCGAGGGCCCCACTTACCTTCAACAGGCCGTTTGGGGCAGGGTTTTAAATTAATGAAACTAGCAGGAGCCTATTGGCGTGGGAAGTCTGAGAATGCAATGCTTCAGCGCATCTATGGCACCGCGTGGCCCAATGAAAAAGAACTCAATGGCTATCTGCATCAACTGGAGGAAGCAGAGCGGCGAGATCATCGACGACTTGGTCGTGAGATGGGGTTGTTTCATTTCCAAGACGAGGCCCTAGGCTCCGTATTTTGGCATCCAAAGGGTTGGACGTTGTACAGAATTTGTGAGCAGTACATGCGTCAGCGCTTGGAAAAAGCAGGCTATGTAGAGGTCAAGACCCCGCAGTTGGTGGACCGATTGCTCTGGGAGAAATCAGGTCACTGGGAAAAATTTCGGGAGCATATGTTCATTGCCGAAGTGGATGAAGGTGGCAAGGGACATAGCGAAGATCAACGCGCTTTGGCTCTCAAACCTATGAACTGTCCAGGGCATGTGCAGATCTTCCGCCAGGGAATCAAGAGCTACCGTGACCTGCCGTTACGTCTTGCCGAGTTTGGTTCTTGCCATCGTTATGAACCACATGGAGCGCTACACGGATTGATGCGCGTACGTGCTTTCACTCAGGATGATGCACACATCTTCTGTACAGAGAGCCAGATTGAGGGAGAAACCAAGGCTTTCATTGAGTTGCTCTCGACCATCTATCAGGACTTTGGCTTCGAAAGTTTCCGCGTAAAATTTTCAGACCGACCTGAGGTTCGTGCTGGTTCTGATGAGATTTGGGATCGTGCAGAATCAGCGCTGCTAGCGGCAACAAGAGCTGCTGGTCAGGATTACACTCTGAATCCAGGAGAAGGCGCCTTCTATGGGCCAAAACTAGAGTTCGTGTTGCGTGATGCAATTGGTCGTGATTGGCAATGTGGAACTCTGCAAGTGGATTTTGTTTTGCCAGAACGCCTTGATGCAAACTATGTCGCAGAAGATGGACAGCGCTACCGACCTGTGATGCTGCACCGTGCGATTCTTGGTTCCTTTGAGAGGTTTCTAGGTATTTTGGTTGAACAGTTTGCTGGACGCTTCCCATTGTGGCTGGCTCCGACACAGGCTGTCTTGGCAACGATCGTCACAGAAGCCAATGACTATGCACTGGATTTGCAAAACCAACTATTGGCTGCGGGCCTACGTGCTGAGGTTGATTTGCGCAATGAGAAAATTAGTTACAAAGTTCGGGAACACAGCCTACAGAAAGTGCCGGTACTACTAGCACTAGGAAGACGAGAGGCCGAAGAAGAAACTGTGACGGTTCGGCGACTAGGCTCTAAAGAACAACAGACGCTACTCTTCGAAGATTTTTTAGTTCAATTGCAAGCGGAAGCGACACCGCCAACTTTGCGATGAAGCCAATTCCATACATGTGCTGAACATGAGGAAGTATGCGAGAAGATACTGATTTTGATGATGATCTTCTGGATGAAGAAGGTGAAGGGTCAGGAGGGCCTGACGAGGATGCGATTCCGGAGAGTTTTGCCAAAGATCTAGCGACCCGAATGGTCGTTCTCTTCGAGAAAGAGGTAGATCCGAAAGCGGCCGCTGTCACGGTCTCGGACTTCATTTACACCAGTACGAATACACTTAAGAAACTTCCCTACTTCATTGATGCCCTTGAGATGCTGCTCGACAACGAGCAGACACAGCGTTTTGCAGCTCTCAGCTGGGTGGCTCTCGTCAATGAAAGTGTCAACACTGAGGACTACGTTGGCTACGTACAAGATATGCTCGACTACCTGTTGGAGTCTTTCTACAACATGGAGAAGTCAGACGTAGAGATTGGTGATCGCAAATTTTCGGGAACCAGTTATGTGATATGTGAGATTTTTTCCAAGATGTTCGACATGAACAAAAATCATGGCGACGTCTGTTCCGAAATCTTTACGCTTCTGATTCGCAAGGAAATGGTCATTGAAGCCCAGGAAGATGCGGAATATGAGGCTCGCAGTGGCCGTACAGGTTCTAAGAAGGCACGCAAGAAACGCCTGCGCCTTTATGATGAGGTCATCAACTATCTACAGGCTAAGTCACAGTTCAAGCAAAACCAGATGAGTTCGGAGAACCCATTCGAATTCCTTGGAGTGCTGGTCGAGAAACTGAAGGCCACGAAGCGTTATGTCTCCCAGGAAATTCTCAATGCGCGCGCAGCCGAGAAAAAGAAGCAACTCGAGACAGAACTCCAGAATCGACTGGCTTCAGCAGAAGAGTTGGTGATGGGAGTTGATAGTTTCACAGACGGCCTCGGGTTCTTCGTTAAAGAGCGCAAATATAACTTCAAGTTTTTGGCTGTGGAAAGAGTGCGCCTTGCCCTTCAATTGACGGGTTCGATCATCGGTGCATGCTATTTCTTACTCGGATATGTGGGGATGTACGGGATTGATTGGGTGAACGGTACAGTGGTCTGTATCACGATGCTGCTGTTTTCTAGAATCATGACCTCTCGCAAGCGGTTTTCTGACTTCTATCCAAAAGATGTCAGTAAGGAGTTAGAGACCTGCTCAACAGGTTTCATTGATGTCTTTAAGCACATGTCCAGGGGTCAACTGGAACTCTTCCTGAGTAAGCAAATTCGTTTTGACCGAAACCAGGTCTATTTGAAGATGCTGCCCGAATACGTCAAGTACCTTTATGCGATCATGCCGGATCGCAAGAGCATACTGATGGATGTCAAAGAATTGTCGGGCTTGGTCGAGAGTATTGAGATTGATGTGTCTAAGAAGTTGCGGGGCATGCTATGAGTCAACGGACTCGTCTGGCAGCACTGTCTTCGGCTTTGGTTGGTCAGGAGATTTGTCTACGAGGTTGGCTACGAACAGTACGAAATTCAAAGAAATTTTCTTTCCTCAATTTGAATGATGGCTCAACACAGTCAGGAATCCAAATCATCGCTGATGCAGAGTTGCCCGATTATGAAGAGATCACCAAATTAACAACTGGCTCAGCGGTTGAAGTGATTGGTCAACTGGTTGAATCTCCTGGCAAGGGACAAGCCTTTGAAGTTCAAGCTCAGCAGATCCGAATTTACGGGAGGTCACCAGGAGAGGACTACCCACTTCAAAAAAAAGGTCACACCCTCGAATTCCTGCGTGAAATCGCCCACCTCCGACCACGAACCAATACTTTTGGTGCTGTCTTCAGAATTAGGAATACACTCGCTGATGCAGTCCATCGTTTCTTTCAGGAACGTGGATTTCTTTACATTCACACACCAATCATCACTGCCAGCGATACAGAGGGGGCAGGGGCATTGTTTCAAGTTACGACTCTGTCACTAGATCAACGACTACACCTAACTGCTCAGGGCAAGCCCGGCTACAGCGCTGACTTCTTTGGTCGTCCTGTATTCTTAACAGTGTCAGGCCAGTTGAATATAGAAGCATTTGCGTGTTCGTTTGGTGATGTCTACACCTTTGGGCCAACGTTTCGCGCAGAAAATTCCAACACATCCCGGCACCTCGCTGAGTTTTGGATGATTGAGCCAGAGGTGGCTTTCTGTGAATTGTTGGATCTGGTTCAACTAGCTACTGACTTTCTGAAATTCTTGCTCAGCAGCTGCCTTGAACGCCACTCAGAAGACTTGGCGTTCCTGCAGAAAATGTATGATCCAGAGCTTTGCGCAACGTTGGAGCACATTGTTTCATCCGAATTCCAGACCGTGTCTTATACGGAAGCGGTTGATATCCTCCAGCAATCAGAACAGCCCTTCGAGTTTCCAGTAGAATGGGGTGCAGACCTACAGTCAGAACATGAACGTTATCTGACAGAGCAGCACTATGGCTGCCCAGTCGTTTTGATAGACTACCCACGTGACATCAAAGCATTCTATATGAAGCAGAATCCAGATGATCGCACAGTGGCAGCAATGGATGTCTTGTTTCCAAGAATTGGGGAGATCATCGGAGGTTCCCAGCGTGAAGACAACCTCGAACAACTACAAAAGCGTCTTCGTGAGCTAGATTTGCCAGAGGAAGAATATGGTTGGTACCTAGATCTGCGTCGCTACGGTTCTGTGCCTCACTCCGGTTTTGGCCTTGGCTTTGAGCGAATTGTTCAATTCGTTACAGGCATGAAGAACATCCGTGACGTGATCCCCTTCCCACGAGTGCCCGGCCATGCCGATTTCTAGGACTTGATGCGGATCCTGATCACCAGCAACGTTCGCTGGTGGAATGCGGAGGCTGCCTATGCAGCTACTCTCGCAAGAGAATTACTGAATGCTGGGCATAAAGTTTGGGTGCTGACCCTCCCCAATTCTCTGAATGAGACTAAGCTGCGTAATTGGAACCTGCCAATCATTACGGACATCCCACTTAGTTCTTCAAATCCTTGGCAACTTTGGCGGGCTTACCAACGGCTGCAATCCCTGATTGAGGAACAGCAAATTCAGATTGTCAATGCCCACCGATCCGAGGGATTCCCCCTGCTCGTGTTGCTTCGGCAACGGCTGAAAAGTTTTGTGTTAATCCGTACTCGCGGTACAATTCGACCACTTCGTGATCATTGGCTAAATCGTAAGTTACATGAGGATTGGATTGAGTCCGTGATTGTACCTGCGCAGGTGATCGCTTCCCAACTTCGCCAGGTCCTCAATCTTCCATCAGAGCGTCTGCAGGTCATCTACTATCCTGTTAACCCAAGTTCGATTGACTCACAGGGAGAAAGTGAGGCTCAACAATCTCGATTAGAGTGTCTTGATCGATTGGGTATCCCAAGGCATTGTCGAGTCATTGGTATTGTTGGACGTATTCGGCCAGTCAAGGGGCAAAGGATTCTTTTAAAAAGTTTTGCCGCACTAAGAAAGCGTTTTCCAGACATAGTGCTGCTGATGCTCTATCGAGATACGAATGAGACAGAAGCAGAATGGCAAGGGCTTTTGCAAGATTTGGCTGAATCGAATCTCAAGCAGAATGTCTACTTGTATGGTTATCGCGAGGATGTTCTGGAAATTATGCGTCACACTGATATTGGCGTGGTTAGTTCTGTCGATTCTGAAGTGATTTGTCGTGTGGCTGTTGAATTTTTTTCTGTGGGGACGCCTGTGGTTGCTTTTCCTACCGGAGCTCTACCTGAGATCATTCAGGATGGTGTCACAGGCCGGATCACAAAAGACAAGAGTGCAGAAGCCCTGGCCGAAATTCTGGAGTGGATGCTGGAAAGTCCGGAACGCATTGCAGAGTTCGGTAAGAATGCCCGTCAGCAGTCTTTGGAATGTTTTGATCCGAATAAATTGCTAGAGCAGACATTGTCAGTTTATGAGCAAAGCTGGCAACACTTACGGTCCCAACTGGTAACAGGAGAGGCAAATGTTCGGCCGTAAATCCACAGAACGTGGTTTCCCAAAGCATGAGGAAATTGTTCTGCACAAGGTCATAGAACAAGTGGAGAAGGTGCTGCGTCAGATGCAAACGGAGGGAAAAGACCTGACTCGGGTACGTATCAAACGATTCCAAAAGACACATCATGTAAACTGCCGCTGTCAGCAATGCAAGTTGGCAGAGGAAAAAAAAGATCCACGTTTGCGAGGACTATTGGAAGATGGTTTTAAAGTCTATCTTGATAAGACGCGCGAGTGACTAGTCTGGAGAACTATCAGGAAGGCGTATTCAGCGTGGCAGAGGAACTGGCGGATCTCTGGACAGGCTTTTGCTTTGAACAGGGTGTAGCTGGCTGCGAAATTCTTCAAGAAGCTGATGGTGAACAAAGACTGAAATGCTACCTGACCGAACCACAAGCACTTGATGAGTGGATTTCTCGTTTTCGTAACGAGTATCCAAAAGCAGTTGGAAAACTAGAGTTAGTAGAGTATCGACTCTGCCCGAATGAAAATTGGCGTTTGGGTTGGCATGATCATTTTCAGCCTGTAGAAATCGGTCGAACTCTATTGATTGCACCTGTCTGGTACGAAAAGGACCTGCCTGAGAATCGTCAGGTAATTTGGCTGGAGCCAGGACAGGCGTTTGGAACAGGAACCCACGTCTCTACTCGCTTGGCACTGGAGATGCTCGAACTGGTTATTTTGCAGGAAGCTCAGGTGCCGACCAGTCTTATCGATGTGGGTACAGGGTCGGGCATTCTTGGCTTGGCTGCGACTCGTCTCGGAATTTCAAAAATTATAGCTTGTGACAATGATCCGGTAGTCCTGCCAGAGGCTCTTCACAATTTTGAACTGAATCAGCGGGGTCAACATTTTTGGGGCGTTGTTGGTACGGCCAACATTATTAACAAACCGGCGCCACTGGTAATCAGCAATATGTTGTTAGAGGAACTAAAATCTGTGGTGGTAGATTTGGCAAGATTGACAGCAGCTGGTGGAACCCTGATTTGTAGTGGTCTTCTGACAGAGCAGGAAGAACCACTTGCAACCGCCTTAGCGAAATATGGCCTGCGCATTTGTGCTTCGACAGAGGCAGAAGGTTGGAGTGCCTTTGCTTACCGGGAAGCGGGCAAGTTCTAAGGTTACACAGCTTTTTCTTTGCGTCTCCCCAAAGATGGGGTTACTCTTGCTCAACTTGAAAAATTGTTGGTTGCTGTGAGCTTTGCTGCTCATGGATGCTTATTCTGTAATCACGAAAGGAGAGAAATCCCATGGAATTGCCTAACACTGAAGCTATGTCCATTGAGGAGAAAATTTGGTTTGCACGGGCTATTGCCGGCATGATTGTGGCCGATGGTCGAGTGGATGACTCAGAGCTCGAATTTCTTAAAGAGGCCATTTCTTTTCTGGAAGATCGTGATCAGGTGAATGGCATCATGGCTGTTGTGCGCCAAGGCAAGACACCATCGCTGGAAGCACGAAAGATTGATCCTAAGCAATCATTTATTATTCTCAAGTATCTTGCGGAGTTGATGGTTGTAGATGGGAAAATGTCGGAGACGGAAATCACCTTTTTCGTCTATGCGGGTGGTCTGTTGGGCTTCACCAGCAATATCCTTACGAAGCTATGGAAGACAGCACGGTCAATGCTGGAAGCAACCAAACCATTGGCAAAAATCTCTGCTGGTAAGAATGCCTCTCTAGTGCGACTCACTTCGCTCTCGGAATCCCGTTGTACTTTCCGGAACCCTCGGGCGATGGTTCCCAACATGCCGGTTTATATCCAGATTTCCAAGTCGGGTTCAGAGGAAGAATTCTACGATCGTGTTGAAGGCAGGGTGACTGGACAGCGCCAGGAAAAGTGGGATGAGAAGAGTGTCTCGATTCGCGTAGACATCGTCCAGAGACTGGGGGACCAACACGGTATTCTTCAGATCCTCTTCCCAGATCGTTACGAGGTCTCAACAGTTAATGATCGGCTCACACCGAAGAAATCCTCGTTGACTGGGCGTATCGTCAATTGTTTTGCTTGCGGCAATGATAAGGTTCATTTTTGGTCTTTGCGCGCCAGGAGCATGATTACCAAACAGAATATTTTTGGGATTCCAAAGTACCTAAGTCCTTCCGGATCTATGGACTTCTGCGATTTTAATCTGCTGGATGTGACGAGTTGTACCAGCTGTGGATTCTCTACCAATGTTTTGGAGCATTTCCGCTCACAGTCTAACCGGGACGCTCCCTTCAACGTAGAGCAGTTCCAGGAAGGATGGGAAGAGCGAATGCAGAGCTTGCTAGAAAAAATAAAAGATCCAGCAGCATTCATGAGTGAAGAACGAGATCTTGAGATGGCATTGCTCAGCTACGATTTAGCGATGGAGACCCATAAACGATTGTCGGAGGTTGCAGACACACCGTATGCCAACGTGCGTAAAATGGCCTCACTGAATATGGTGAAAGCTGAAATGCTCTCGGAGGCAGGTCGAATCGATGAAGCCAAGGCAGCACTGAAGGAAATCATTGAATGGCTCGAACCAATTTTTGAACAACTTGATAAGGTCGAGATCATCAAGGCTTGTTTACTGCTCTTTAGGCTCAAAGTGTATTTCAAAGACTTCCAGGGGGCTGGAGGGCTGATGAAGTTTATGGATAACTATGACACCGAAGGAAAATTGGATCAGGAATCTGAAGAGTTTAAGGTGCTTTCTGTATCGCAGCAGGCGTTAAAAAAGTGCTATGACGATCGTGAAGAGTACTCCGAAGAAAAACTGAAAACCTTCCATTTGCCTGAGTAAGTCCTACCTACGAAGACATTTCTCTTCCTACATGTATTTCTTCCAAAAGCTTCGCCTTCTGCTTTTGCTAGTGGGAGGCCTAGGCTTTTTCCTGCTGCCTATCCAACCAGTTTGTGCTCAAGTCTTTGAAGATGCCTGGGGGCTATTGCTGTTCAAGGGACAGACAGCTCAAAGTAACTTAGATGACATCGGTTTGATCAACTATACGGATTCACACGATCCTTCCAAAGCTCTGGATTTGGCGTACCCAAACACAGATGAGCTAGTTTATGGAGTGGAAGTCGCACGTCGAATATCAAGGAAGCTTTGGTGGTTCCATTATTTGGAACCTTACGTTACGGAATTGGAAGCTGCCCTGAGCATCAACTATCGAGAAAGCCAAACGAAAGTGATCAACGAGATTGGCCCCTCTGTAATATTCCGATGGAAGAACTTTCGATGGGATCGCTATGTGAAGACCACAATTGGCTTTGCTGAAGGAGTTTCTTACGCTTCCAAGATTCCAGATCAAGAGCGAACCGAAGGCAGGCCCTCCAAACACTTTATGAATTTGCTGACGCTAGATATCACTTTAGCTCCGCCGCAACTTCCAGAAGCTGAATTGTCTTTCCGGATTCATCATCGTTCTGCCGGGTATGGCCTTTATGGTGTGCGCAACACCAGCTCTAACATACTTGGGGTAGGTCTACGCTATCGTTGGGGAGTAGCTTTGTGAGCAAAGCTTTGGAAAGAGAGGCCTAGTTAGTCGTTAGTGTGGTCTGCTAGCAGATTTGTTAAAATGATTTGGTAGCAGCCTATTCTTTTTGATTAAATATATGAAATTCAAAAAGTAGAGAGATGAGTCGGTATTTAGAAAGTCTGTCTTGGCAGAATTGAAGAAGTAGTGGCATATCGGTGATAGTAGGGGACCATGGCTGTACGAGTGCATGAACATCACTCCGATTTTCTCCCTCCAGCAACTTGGGGAGATTCTGACCCAGATCTAGTTGGTGTTCTTGTTCCAGTATGACCTCCATCCGCTGAATAAAATATTGCATGAGTTCACGAGGCAGCCGACTGGTGAGTACCACTGCTTCAGTATCCAACAGACTGTGGATATTGATAACAGCCAAAGAGAGAGCTTGTGCTGCCTGTTCGACCCACTGATCAAAAATTTGACGCTGTTCACTACTGTCTTCACTAAGTTGAGTAATTTTTGATTTTTCGATTCCGGCTTTGCTTAGTTTGTTGAGCAGTAGAAATAAGGAGGCATGCTCTAACAGCAAGCTACTCTGGCCTGGAGAACCAATCTGCATCAGAGCTAAGTCTCCTGCGTTGCTGTTGGTTCCTCGTAGGATGTCTCCATCACAAACAACCCTTCCCCCAATCACTACATCTAAGAACAGGTAGACGAAATTATTCACTCGTTTGCCAACCCCAAAAAGCATCTCTGCTATCGCAGCGGCTGTTCTATCATTTTCCATGAATACATCGCAGCCAAAGCTCTGTTCCAGCGCATCAACAACATCAAAGCCTGCCCAAGCAGCGAGACGGTCTGATGTTTCCTGGTCCAGCCCTAACTCATTGTGCCATGCTTCCAACCGAAACGGTACTGCCACTCCAATACCTGCCAGTCGAAGAGCGCTTCCTGGATTGTTTGAAAACAATTGGTTGCTTTGCTGGAGAATGAGTTCCATCTCAGCCTCAGGTTGTGAGAGATCTTGCTGTAGAAAAACACGATCAATCACGACTCACGTGAAATCGACTAATACAATGGTGATATCCTTACGTCCTAACTTGATCCCCAGAGAGTAAGCGCCTTAAGAATTAAGTTGGATCTGGGTTGCGGGTTTGCCAATGGACCCATAGCGTTTGTGGGTTTCTACAACCAGTTCGTCCTTCAATAGTTTATTCATGAGCACGGATGCAGTTTGTGCGCTCAAACCGGTCATCCTTGAGATTTCTGCGCGGGACAGTTCTCCGTGGTGTCGCAAGCACTGTAGAACCAATCTTGCGTTTTGCGAATATTCCATGGGGGCTTTAATTGTTAGAAAAAATGGCTGGTGTCAAAGGATTTGCCAGAGAAGTTGACAAAGTCAATCTTTTGACAAATTGATGCGCTATATTGAGAAGTTGCTTAGGTATTGCCGAAGAACAAGATGATCTGCTTGAAGGGAGTCAGCCAGGGCAGGGTTTTCACGATATTGTTGTGCTCAGACAGACGTATGTGAAATCTGTGAATGTAGCGAATAGGTTGTTTGACAGGGTTTGTTTTGTTCAGAATTGGAGCCCAACCATGAACTCACTGCTCCAGATAATGTTATAATTTCCCTTTGCATCAGCGAATCCCAGAGAAACCTTATTAGGGTCAAGGTAGATACCAGCCCCAATAAATAAGGTTTTATTTGCCAAATAGTGCAGGCCGGAACCAAGCTGACCTGTAAAAATTCTACCATCCAATGTTTCTTCAAGGCGTTGGTTGGAGTCCTCTTCTGTCCGTTTAGCAGATAGAAAATTGTAGGAGAGGCGTAACTCTGGTTGTAGTCTCCATTCGGGCGAAAAATACCAAGCGTAGCCTCCGGATGCCTGCAGCCTGTATTCTTCTAATTCAATTGCGACACTACGATTCTGGGTATGATTCTGCCCAGTCAATTCTACTCTTTCTAGGGCAACCCCAACTGTTAGGTGAGAGGCCCAATGATGATTGTAGTACAGTCCTTGGCTTTGGCCACTGAGATTCAAATCTGTTCCTGTTTCTGAGTACTCACCACGTTGCATTCGACCAGCAAGAGCAACATATTGTAGACCACTCATAGCTCTGATCATCGTTGGTGGTAGCTCAGGGGTCTGGTCTTCAACAGCAACAATGACCTCAACAGTGTCCAATCCTTTGTAGTTTTCTTCACCCTGCGTAACGGACACCAACAGCTGGTAGGTTGAACTAGCTTCTGCAACTTCATCTGGTAGGCCACGAACAGTCACACTCTGTTCAAAATTCCAGTCTTCCGGAGTGAAAATCAGTTGTTCTGGTAGCACAGAGAAGTCATCTGGAGCAGATGACTTGAGCTGGAGATGCACTGCTTCATTGGGACGGCTATTCAGGCGGACCTGTAGTTGGTCTTCACCAAAACTTTCGCTTACTCGTAGGTTTCCTGTTGAAGTTAGTATGCCCGGTTGGTCATTGTCTTCATTGGTGCCAACCAAATCTGTTGCGTCCAAACCTTGGTAGAGCTGATCGTTACTTTCAGCAGGTAGAATATTTATCAAGAAAAATTGAGAACCATCCAATCGTTCATCGTCTAAACCTTGGATGTTTACTCGCTGAGGTTGGTCCCAGTTTTCGGGTTGGATGACGATTGCCTCTGGATTGATGCTGACCTCGTTTGGCTGAGAGGTGCGCAGAGGAATACGCACCAAAGCCTCAGGTCTGCTCTGCAATAGCACTTCAAAGTGGTCACTAGTTCCAGATTCACTGGTACTGAGCCGTTCAGGTGCTCGGATCAGAATGCTTGCGATATCATCATCACGATTAGTTAGGGTGAGTTGTTGGGATGCTAGTGCAACGTACTCTGGGCTGTTCCCAAGTACTCTCACAAAAATAGTCACGGTTTGGTCACCATCTGCCAAATTATCATCTTTGCCAACGACCAGCAGCCGTTGACGAACGTTCCAGTTACTTTTGTCAAAGGTGAGTGAGTTTGGAAATAGTGTGGCTTCATCGGCTTTATCCAGAGAGAGTTCTGCGATTACTTCTCCCTTTGGTTCACTAAGTAGTCGAATGGATACCTCAGAACTCTCACCCTCTTCGCTGATCTGATCTGAACTGCTCTCCAACTCTAACGCAGCGATGTCATCGTCACTGTTAATCAAGGGAATTTGGAGGGTGGATAGCTTCTGATAGGCCTCATCCGTCGAATCTATTGTAATTGATAATTCGTAGGATTGGTCACCATCCTGTTGAAGATCGTCAAGTCCCTCTACGACTAATTGCTGAGTACGATCCCAGTCGGCAGCTGTGAAGCGCATTTCCTGAGAAGAGACTTTCCCTTCCGTATCGTCTGAAGACTCAATTTTCAACTGGACTGGACTGCGCGGCTGGCTTCGCAATCTCAAGTCAAAGTTGGCTTGGGCTCCTGCCTCAGTTGTTACCCCTCTTTCTGGATCGATCACAATTCCTGGATTTTCGTCATCTTCGACCAGCAATTGTAAGCGAAGTGGGGGAAGCTTGATGTAGCTTTGATCTGTGGTTGATTTAACCGAAGCAAGAACTTCTACAGGGCGATCTGGATTATCAAAGGGATCATCAACTGCTTGAACCCGAAGTAATTGAGGTTTTGGCCAACTGTCAGGAGTAATTTGAATTTCATCTGGAGCAACCTGGATGAAATCAGGATGCTTATTGTCCACCCGTAAAGTGACGGGATTCATAGGGCGACTGAGTAGGGAAATTTCATATATGACAGGAACCCCTCCCTCTTGTAGTCGACCAGGTTGGCGAGTTACGGACCAATCAACTACATCGTTATCCAAACTTTGCAGGACAAGACCAACAGGAGCAGCTTGTCGGAAGCGAGTGTCTTCCGTGGCAGCTACAGCAAGCTGTAAGGTTACTGTACGATCACCAGCTGCAATATCGTCATCAATACTTCTAACTGGAATGTGGCGTGGCTGATTCCAGTCACTTGTCGTGAAGGTTAGTTCGTCTGCGTCCAGAATTACTTCATCAGCCAGCGCGCTACGTAAGCTGATTCGGACGGAGGAGGCAGGTTGGCGGTTTAGCTGAATTGTGATGTTAGTTCCCTCATCTCCCTCCAGAACGGATGATTCCTCCAAGTGAGCTAGAATGCGAGCTTTTGGAAAATCACCACAACGCCAGGCAATGACATCGTCTAGTAAACCCTGCAGTCGCAATTCACGACGTTTTTCCACAGAACACTGTATGAGTGAACTTTCTTGTCCCAATACTGCTGAGAAAGGGAGGTTGATACCAAGGTAGATCAGTAGGGTAGAAAGCAGGCGTTGGGAAAGGTTCATAGCTCAGTCAGTTCGGGTTGACGTCTGCTATAATCCTTTCAAAAATTCGACCATTTTTCTGGAGAGTCAGTAGACACAGAGCTGGACTGGTTGGGAGAGCATCCCACCGTAGAAGGCGATAGGATGTACAAGATAGGCGTTGAGTAGATAGAAGAGTGCCACACCAACCAGAGGAGAGATGTCGAAGCGCATTCGAGGAAGATAACGTTGTAGTGGAGAGAGCAGTGGGTCTGCCAAAGTATGGAGGACCTGAACAATAGGATTATTGTAAGCAGGATTGATCAGGGTCAGGAAGAACCAAAAGCCTAAGATCAGCATGAAGAAGAAGAAAACACTTTGGGCAATGATACTATTAGACTGGATGAGATGCCCAACAAACTGAAGTGCCAAAGCATCTACTTCAATTATCCCCTGCAGAAACAGATTGATCGAACGGACAGACGCTGGAATGAGCGCCTGTCCAAAAATTACCAGTAGCAGAGAAAAGTAGGCGCTGAAGTGCCTCATGGTGAGCGGTAGCCATCTTTCACACCAATACCAGAAAGGTCGAGTGACTCGGTTGATCCATGACACGAACGGGTTGTAGGGATCTGCACTGACCCATGTTAGGACAACAGCAATGATGATGATCCACTTGTAGACAAAGAGACCAAAGCAGGTCCCGCTAGCGATCAGTTCGAGCAAATCAGGCATAAGCGGGGAGGTCACGAACTGGAGTGAATGACTCTCCACAGCCACATTGACGTCCGCTGCTGAGCTGAATGAACACGAATCCTTGCTCAACAAGGTTGGCGTCACTGTAGTCAATCTTTAGAGGGCCGAGAACTTCCTCTAGGCAGAGCTGATCAACCAAAATTTGGACCCCCTGTGATTCAAGCAGAAGATCACTCTCCAGTTGATCTTTAGAGGCGTTCCATTCCAATTCGTATTTATAGCCGGAGCAACCCCCTGGCTTGGCTCCAATGCGCAGACGGGATTCTGCTAGGCTTTTCTGTTCTGCCGAACAAGCTTCTCGAAAAACCTCAGCTGCTCTCGGTGTAAGTTCGATTGTAGGTGAGTTCATTTTGTTTTCAGAAAATACTTAGTAGCGTGGAATACTGGAATCGACTTCGTCAGACCAACGATCAATGCCACCATCAATATTGAAAACCTGTTGAAAACCACGGGAAATAAAAAATTGTGCAGCTTCCATACTCCGGATACCGCGATGGCACATCAGCAGCAGGGGAGTGTTCGCATCCCATTGGTTCAGAATTTCATCAGCGAGCTTGTGATCAAGTACTTGAGACCGTTCCAGGTTTGCATATTCTCGCTCATCAGGCTCACGAATGTCCAGTACCGTTAGCTCAGAGTTTTCTTCAAGCATTTGCTTGGCTTGTGTGGGCGAAATGGCCTGAACTTGGGCGGGAGGAGGAGGAGGCTCAAAGTTTTGCTCAGGATATGCTTCTTGCAGCAATTCTCGTAGTTCACCGGATTGTGAGAGTTCCTCTATGATGTCACATCCACCAACAAATTCTCGATTTACATAGAGTTGAGGGATAGTAGGCCAATTTGTGAACTCTTTGATGCCTTGTCGAATATCAGGATCTGCCAAGACATTGAAGGAGTGAAATGGCACTTTCCACCCTCGTAGGACCTCACAGACACGATAGGAAAACCCGCACTGTGGTGCTTCAGGGGTGCCTTTCATGAATAGAAAAATAGGGCTACTATCAATTAATCCTTCAATACGAACTTTCGAATCATCACTAGATTGTGATGAATCTGTCGCATCAGCCGAAACAACCTTAAATTTCATGATTACCTTTCCTTGTTGCTTACTTGATAATCCTCATATTTCTGACTCGGAGTAAATCAGTTTCGGTACAGATGCCGCAGAAGATGAAGGATCGAGAATGATTTGGAGAATCTGTCTATGAAAAAAACTTCCTTTATTTCTCAAGCTTGCGGATGGAAGTTCCAGATAAAAATTGGGCATCGCCAAAAAATTGAGGATTTGTTGACATCTGCTAAAATTAAAAAAGTAAAATTAGAATATTTGATTCTATGAAAAGTAGAAAGAGTTGGTTTTTTATCTTGCGAGAAGTGCACCGGTTTTGTGTAATCCCATTTCTGAAAAACCTTTAGGGATTCTATGAGAACTAAGTCAATCACCTTCCTCTCCCCCATTGATCAGTGGCGTAGTCGCCTGGGTGACTACTGGACCCTCTGCAAGCCACGTTTGTTGGGTATGGTGGTATTGAGTGCGATGATGGGATACTACCTACCCGGAGTTACCAGCGATCCAGCAAAGATCTTTCACTTGATTCTTGGTACACTTCTGATCGGTGGTGGTGCGCATGTGCTCAATCAGTGGTTTGAGCGTGAGCAAGACGGCCGCATGCGTAGGACTTGTCAGCGTCCGATCCCAACGGGGCGAGTCAGCGAAGAAGAAGCTATCTTATTAGGAGCTACGCTAAGCATCGTTGGTTTTAGCTATCTTTTCGCATTCACTGGCTGGCTCACGGCACTTTTGGGTGCTGCGACGCACCTGACATACCTTTTGCTCTACACCCCATTGAAGCAAAAAACGGTTGCCAACACTTGGGTTGGTGCCATAACTGGAGCCCTGCCTCCACTGATGGGCTGGAGTGCAGCAACCGGAGTTTTAGATTGGGGAGCACTCCCAATCTTTGCGGTACTTTACCTGTGGCAGATGCCACATTTTTTCGCCATTGCTTGGATGTATCAGGACGAATACCATAAAGGTGGATTCCGGATGCTCTCCAGTATTGATGAAGATGGCCGCTTGACTGCAGTGCACATGGTACTGCATATCACCCTACTGATTCTGGCCAGTGCTTCCGTATTCTGGTTTGAACAGGCAGGACCTTTCTTTCTTGTTGTTGCTACACTTTTGGGAGTCGGTTTCTTGATGCCAACTCTTCAATTCTGGCTGCACCGCAATGAGCAGAATGCGAGAAAGGTGTTTTTCGCATCAATCATTTATCTGCCTGCCTGGTGTGTGGTGTTGACGTTGGATCGAATATTTCTATGAGGTAGGATGGAAGATCATATCATGAAGAAACTCGATAGTGACGAGTTGGCCAGTAAAGCCTTCAGACTCGTGGCTGCGGGGTGTGCGCTATTCATCATAGCCGTTATATTGTATGTGCTGTAGGGAGTTAAAATGATTGAGTATTTTGTGCCTGGTGCTTCAACGTATGCTGGCGACATAGATTTCCTGTTCGATATGATCACGATCATTGTGGGTTTTTGGTTCGTGATGGTATTGGCAGTGATGACCTATTTCATGGTTCGTTTCCGACGAAAAGAAGGTGTGCGAGCTGCTTACATCTCAGGTGATCCACATTCTCAGAAGAAATGGACGCACTATCCACACTACTCCGTGATCGCACTTGACGTAGTTATTATCGTTTTTACGGTAATGGTTTGGGTAGATGTGAAACAAACCTTACCTCAAGCAGAGGATAAGATTCGAGTAGTGGGGCAGCAATGGAGCTGGTTCTTCATCCATTCAGGGCCTGATGGCAAACTGGGTACCGAAGATGATATCTCTAATGTCAATGACCTGCATGTGAAGAAAGACACTGTCTATCACTTCGAACTAGAATCTCGTGATGTTCTGCATAACTTCTCTGTTCCAGCCTTTCGACTGCGGCAGGACACTATCCCTGGACGTACGATTACCGGCTGGTTTGAGCCCAACAAAACGGGAGTGTATGACATTCAATGTGCAGAAATTTGTGGATATGGTCACGGAATTATGGGTGCAACAATCGTAGTTCATGAGGATCAGCAGTCCTATGACGCTGCTATGGAGTCGATCCGCAACCGAACCTACGAAAGTGATTATCAAAAACGACTTCAGAAGATGACCGTCAGTACGGCATCAAATAGCGAATCCTTCACAGACAAGCTGCTCAGCAGCTTCTAAACCAAGAAGTGTTTTAGGAGAAAGTATGGGACAGACGACGGTCACCCATGATAGTCATGCCGCTCACGAACATGACCATCACGAACAAAGCTTTATAATGAAGTACTTCTTCCCCACTGATCATAAGATCATTGGACTGCAGTACATGTTTACGGGAATGTTCATGGCAATTGTCGGAGGGTACTTCGCCTATGCCTTTCGTATGCAGTTGGCTTTCCCTGGCATGGAAGTTCCGCTCTACGGTACGATCGGACCGGGAGAATACAACATGCTGATCACCAACCACGGTTCAATCATGATTTTCTGGGTGGCGATGCCCGTACTCATCGCTGCTTTCGGAAACATCCTGATTCCACTGATGATCGGCTGCGACGACATGGTCTTTCCAAGATTGAATCGTTTATCCTTCCAAATCTTTCTACTCAGTGTAGTAGTCCTGTTCATGTCCTTCTTCGTACAAGGTGGAGGATTTGGCGGAGCCTGGACTTCTTATCCCCCCTTATCAGCAGTAGCCGAGTACAACTTGACGGACTGGGGAGCTTCGCTTTGGTTAATTGCTGTTGCCCTTGAGTTTGTGGCTTTCCTGATCGGAGGGATCAACTTTGTGACTACTTCAATGAACGCTCGTGCGCCAGGAATGCGGATGACCGACATTCCCATGGTAGTCTGGATGATTGTCTTGGCTTCGATCATGTTCATGGCTTCAGTTGGTCCATTGATAGCTGGATCGATCATGCTTCTGATGGACCAGCGAATTGGTACAACTTTCTTCGTTCCTTCTGGGGGTGGTGATCCAATACTTTGGCAGCACTTATTCTGGTTCTTTGGTCACCCAGAGGTATATGTGGTCTTACTTCCAGCCCTAGGTATCGTCGCTGAGATCATGACAACCTTTGCTCGCAAGAAACTCTTTGGCTACAAGACAATTCTCTACACTACCTTCGCAACAGGCGGATTGGCATTTGTGGTTTGGGCGCACCACCAGTTTATTGCTGGGATTGACCCTCGCATGGCTAACATCTTTCTCGTTACAACCCTGCTGATTTCAATTCCTATCGCCGAAATTTTATTCAGTTACATAGCTACGCTTTATGGAGGGTCAATTGAATTCCGAACCCCGATGCTGTGGGCACTGGGTTTCTTAATTACCTTTCTGCTTGGTGGTGTCACAGGAATCTACCTTGGCTCTAGTGCCTTGGATATCTATTTTCATGACAGCTATTTTGTAATCGCACACTTCCACTATACCTTTTTCCCCATTGCGATCATTGGGATGTTCGCAGGCTTGTACTACTGGTATCCAAAAATGTTTGGAAGAATGATGGATGAAACGTTAGGTAAGATCCACTTCTGGGGTACAATCATTCCGTTCAATGGTATATTCTTACCTCTCTTCCTAGTTGGAATGGCTGGACAGCACCGACGAATTTATAATTTTCAGCACTTTCCAGACTTGGCTACAGCCGATCTACAAGGAATCCGTGTCTTTGCAACGGTTTCCATGGTGACAATGCTGTTGTTTCAATTCGTCTTTGCATACAATTTTTTCGTCAGCATGTTCAAAGGAGAAAAGGCTCTAGCGAACCCTTGGAAATCTAACACACTAGAATGGACAGTTCCATCGCCTCCTCCCCACGGAAACTTTGCGGAACTTCCTACCGTTTACCGTGGGCCCTATGAGTACAGCGTTCCTGGTAATAAGGAAGACTACTGGCCTCAAAATATGCCTGATCGCAACTGATTATGAACAAGGGAGAACTTTGTTTCTTCCCTTAATGACTTTCTGAGAAATCGTTATGTCTATGCAAGGACCTCTAGCAACCAGCCGTTCAGCAACTGGAATCCCAACTGGACGACTTGCGGTATGGTGGCTACTAGCCTCGGAGATTTTCATCTTTGGTGGATTGATTGCTTGCTACATTCTGTACCGCCTAAACAATCCTTGGTGGGGCGGGGAAGCTGTTTTTACGAAAGTTCCAGCAGGTGCGTTCAATACATTCGTCCTGCTGACTTCCAGCCTTTTCATCGTATTAGCACACGACGCTGCAGAGAAGAAGGATTTTGACCGGGCATTTAAATTTATCTGGTACACAATTGGTGGGGGCCTCGTCTTCTTGCTGGTCAAATATTACGAATATTCCTCAAAACTCTTCGCTGATGATCCAGAACTGCTGAAGACTCCTTTGACCAATACTTACTGGTCTTTCTACTATACGGCAACAGGACTACATGCTCTGCATGTGATCGGAGGTATGGTCATTATGGCTTTGATCTCCTTTGACCTCAGGAAAGGCTTCAATCCACACAGGGTTGAATTGATCGGGCTGTACTGGCATTTTGTTGATATCGTCTGGATTTTCCTTTTCCCACTCCTCTACATCGCAAAGTGAATATGGCTGGAGCACACGCACATCCAAATTATGTAAAGATTTGGGTACTTCTCTTAGTACTCTTGGTGGTCAGTATCATTGGGCCAGAGCTAGGAATTCCGTGGCTCACGCTATTGACTGCTTTCGGAATTGCACTTATAAAGACCTATTATGTCGCTGCTTACTTCATGCATCTCAACTTTGAGAAGAAATACGTCTGGTTCCTACTGCTAATTTCTACTGTTTTACTTGGAGTATTCTTTTTTGGCGTTGCCGGTGATGTGATGAAGGCTGATGGCCAGAACTGGCAAGACTGTATCTCTAACAATACCTGTGCGGAGCAACAAAGGTACGTCGATGGTCAACTTCGGTAATTCATGATTTTACTCGTAGCTCCTGAGATTCCAGCAAATTCGAATGCTGAACGTAGACAACTGGTTTCAAGCAGCATTTTTGCGACTGTCATTCTGATCATGACAGAAGTGATGTTCTTTGCAGCACTGATCAGCGCCTATATGATTATCCGCTCTGGCGCCGAAGAGTGGCCTCCATGGGGTCAGCCTCGGCTTCCAGTGTTCGCAACAGCATTGAACTCTTTGACTCTCTTGGTGAGCGCCTTCTGTCTGCATCGGTCTGTAAAGGTATTCCCTTCGCAGGCATCACAGTCTAAGCAGTTGCTTGCTTTGACGATTGCTCTGGGAACAGTCTTTGTCAGTGTGCAGGGATACGAGTGGATCCAGTTGATTAGTTTTGGGCTGACCATTACTTCCAGTACCTATGGAGGTGTCTTCTATCTGATCATCGGAGCTCACGGGCTGCATGTGATTGGAGGGCTGCTCGCTTTACTTGTTTGTTTGAGAAGGCTCAACTCTACCTCCCAGCAACTGACAATTGACAACCTTCGTGCAGCCCAAATCTTTTGGTATTTTGTGGTTGGAGTTTGGCCAGTTTTATATACACTTGTTTACTTGCTTTGAGGATTGTGAGAGCCGTTCCTACTATTGTGATTACTGGCCTGGCTAGTTTATTCCTGAATTTCGACGTACAAGCCTGTGCGGTTTGTTTCTCTTCCTCAGAGAATACGAGAGCCGCATTTTACCTGACGACAGCTTTCTTGACTGTACTGCCAGTAGCCATGCTGATTGGTGGCTTCTACTGGGTACGGAAGCTGCAGCAGAAGCATGATGCGGTTGATCAAAGTTAAGCTTCATTCCGTCAGGACGAGTACATGTTGCCTCCTCGCCATCTTTTGGCAATCCCTGCGCTTTTGTTCTTTATTTCAATAACAAGCTTAGCGCTCGCTCTACCCCGCAATCTTCTCCTTTCCAAAAATCCAGATCTTACATTTTTACTGGTTGATAAAAAAGACTGCCAAATCGCAGTCTATCGAGGCTATCCGAAGTGGGAGATGATCGCTGCATATCCGTGTACAACGGGAAAAGTGCCAGGTGACAAGTTCAAAGAAGGAGATCTGAAGACACCAACGGGGATCTACTGGTTTACGGACGTTTGGTCAGAGAAAGATTTGATAGGAATGTATGGTGTTAAGGAAGCAAAACCCTATGGTGCAGGAGCATTCCCACTAAACTACCCAAACTTGATAGATCGTCTCTTCCACGACAAGACAGGCTATGGAATTTGGTTGCATGGTACAGAGGGCGATCAGCCTATTCCAACAGAGGGATGTGTTTCAGTCAGTAATGAAAATTTTTTAGAGATTGCGCAGTATATACAACTGCCAAACACTTTGATTCTGATTGATGAATCAGTAGAAAAATTGGAGGAACATCAGCATCTAGCTGAAATAGAGAGGCTGAAAAATTTTGTTGTCACCTGGATAGATGCTTGGGAAAATCCAAATGTGGAAGACTACATAAATTACTATTCAAGTAGGTTTACAAACGAAAATTTCGATAAGAAGAGATGGCTACACTACAAGAAGAGAATTAATCTGCGAAATAAAAGTCGGAAAATACAAGCTTCGAATCTAACCTTCCTATATAGTAAGGATACTTACTTTGTTCATTTTCTCCAAAAATATAGCTCTTCAGATTTTAGTGATTTAGGTTGGAAAACGTTATATTTAGAGTTTCAAGTGGACGTACAGGATTTTCGAATTATCAGCGAAAATTGGGAACCTTATGAAAATCTAGCTATTATTCCAAAAACAGCTGACGCCTCTAAATCTGAAACTGATGAAATTTAAGCCTCTCCTTCAACCCTCACTATCTGCGTTCCAATCCCTTGATCAGTAAATAGTTCAGCAATCACAGAGTGCGGATCTGTTCCGTTAATGATGTGAGCTGAACGAACGTTGGCTTTAACGCAATCCAACGCAGCCTGAATTTTAGGGACCATCCCACCTGAAATCACCTTGTTGGCGATCAAGTTCTCCGCAGTAGCCGTATCCAGATAGGAAATCAACTCTTTTCCATCTGATAACACCCCATCAACATCAGTCATGAAAATCACCTTGCGTGCTTCTAACGCAACTGCAATTGCAGCTGCGACAGTATCGGCATTGATGTTGTAGGTCTCACCACTACTCCCCATCCCTATTGGCGAGACAACTGGAATGAACTGCTCTCGAATCAGTAGATGCAGTAGTTCGGGATTGATCTGTCTGATAGTACCTACATAGCCAAGGTCGATGCCACTGGCGTGCTTTTTCTTGTCAGCTTGAATCAGATTTCCATCCTTCCCACTAAGTCCTACTGCCTTTCCCCCAAAAGTCTGTAAATGAGCGATAATCTCTTTATTGAGGTTTCCTGAGAGCACCATTTCAGCAACCTTCAAATTCTCTGCGGTTGTTACTCTCAACCCATCAACAAAGGTCACTTCCTGGCCTAGGCTCTGGATCACCTTCGATACTTCTGGACCACCACCATGGACAACGACTGGTCTCATTCCTAAGGATTGTAACAGCACAATGTCTTGGGCAAAGCTGGTTTTCAGGGCTTCCTCGATCATTGCGGCTCCTCCGTACTTGATGACGATGATCTGGTTACGGAAGCGCTGAATGTAGGATAGAGCCTCAATCAGTAGATCTTTCTTGTCCCGGTGACTGATTTTCATTGGGGATTTCGAATGAGACAGAAAAGGAAGGATTATGGGTATGTTGCTCAAATATCTGGTCGGACAGGTACCTTTAACTTTTGGTTAAGTCGTAATGGCTCGTTTCCTTCAAGATCATTAAGAACCAAGAGTTGCTCAACAGAAGTCCTATGTTCTCTAGCAATATCCCAGAGAGTATCACCCATACGCACCTGGATAATTCTGTGGGTTGCTTTGTTGTTTTGTGTGATCTCTCTAAATACGGTGAGTTGTTGTCCTGCAAGTAGTGAATCAGAACTTTTCAGATTGTTCCATTCCATCAATTTACTGACAGTCACATTATAGCGTTCTGCCAGTTCAGAGAGGGTTGCTCCTTGGGGAACCCTTATTCTGACCTGTTTTTCCTGAACCAATTGTTGAGAGGTTGGTTCAGGCGGTGGAGCAATGATTAGTGTTTGGTTCGCCTGCAAAGCATTAGGAGCAGCGAGATTATTCCAACCTATCAACTCTTTCACAGAAACATCATAGCGTTGTGCTAAGTTAGACAGTGTTGCTCCTTGGGGAACTTGAATCGTTTTGGGGCGAGGATAAATCTTTAGTGACTGGCCAGCTTGCAGATCCATTGGTGAGCGTAAATGATTGATCGTCATTAGCTCTTTGATATTTGTGTGGTATCGCTCTGCCAGTTCAGAGAGAGTTGCTCCTTTGGGAACCCGGATGACAAACTGTGTCCCACGGATGCGCTCTTCCAAGTTTTGATTTTTTTCTCGTACTTCCTCCAAGACCTTACGATTGACAACATACATCTTGAGGCGTTGTCCAACTTGCAGAAGCTGGTTTTTAGGGATTCGGTTCCAGCGCAGTAGCCTTGTGATGGTTGTGTTGTACTTGCGTGAAATTGTCGATAGATTCTCTCCTCGCTGCACACGTACATATTTCAAATCGCCATGGCGCTCAAGAGTTTGTAGGTTCTCTGGAGTGTCTTGCAGCATGCTATTGTAGTGCTGGAGCCAGTGGGAAGAAGGCTCACCATACTGGCGAAGAGATTGCCACAGTGCAGGCTGATATTTCTGTGGAAGGTAGATAGTGTAATGTTTCTGATCAATGGGCGGCATCTCCCGGAGATATGCCATATTGTAGGTGAGTAATTCGTCTAGTGGCATTCCCGCACGTTGAGCAACTTCTTGGAAGGAAAAGTCGACAGGTACTTGGAACTGTGACTGTTCCATTGGAGGTTCTAGTGTAACACCAGTGATTCCGAAATAATCTAAGTTCTTATAGATGATTGCGGTAGCCATGATTGCTGGAACGTAGCTCCGCGTTTCCCGAGGTAAAGATAGCGACCAGAAGTCAGTTGGTTTTTTTCGCTGCTTGGCTCGTTTAACCGCACGCTGGACTCTTCCTTCACCAGCGTTATAGGCTGCCAGCACAAGTTCCCAATCACCAAAAATTTCGTAAAGGTATTTGAAGTGCTGTGCGGCAGCACGTGTCGCTTTGAGTGGATCTCTGCGTTGATCAATCCAAGGATCCACCCTAAGCTGATATTGCTGTGCTGTGGTTGACATGAACTGCCAGAGTCCGACTGCTTGCTTGACTGAGACAGAACGTTCATTGAAGTTACTTTCCACTGCCACAACGAAAACCAAGTCCTGTGGAAGGCCCCAAGCTCGTAGTTCTCTGCGGAACATATCCATGTATCGCCCAGAACGAGCAAGTCCACGGTCAAGAATGGAATGCTTACGCTCGGTGTAGTAGCGTAGCATCTGTTGCACTCGCTTATTGAGCTTGATGGGAATGTCGTAGTATCTTTGATCTGCAATCGCCTGGAGCGAGGGTTTTCCTTTGCCTGTGCTAATCTGGTCCGAGGATTCTCCGAAACTGGGTAGTGGAGGACCCCAGCAAAAGATTACTAGCAGAATGAGGAATTGCAGTGAGCGAAGCGTCATTGTCTCTTTAAAGAGAGCATTTTTGTGAATGAATTAATCAAAAAATCATTCCTATATACCTGATTTCTTGCAAGATAAATGACACAAAAGAAAAAAGAGTTTTTCACTGTAATTCAGCTTGTAGACTAAAGTTTTTCTTGCAAAAAAGAGATCCATTAGGTCAATTTAATCAAATTTAAGTCCACTGGTACTGAGTAAAAGAGGCTACATTGAATTCTTATACATTCCGACGTCAAAACTATTTTGTTTTTCAAGTTGATCGCGATCCTGTTACGCCTTCAGTTCATTTCTTATGGGGTAAATTCGACTTTAGAGCGATCTTAGAACGTACTGAGGAGTCGAAAGTAATGGCTCAGCCTGATCGTGGATTCAGGGATGAGAGTGGCCAATACTTTGTGCTGAAAAGCTTGCAGAACTTGTATCGCACAGAATGGTATGAGTTTGTCCGTCCAACAGCCCATGGCTTACAATTCGAGGAGACACTCTGGATAAATAATGGTAAGTCTCATTATGTGGAATATCCTCAGGATCTGCAGGATGTCGCATGCTCTATCTGTGCCGCAGAAATGGATCTAAGTCCGTTACAGTCTGTTGAACTAAACTAATACTTAACCAATTTGACTACTTCATGAAATCGACTTTGCCTCAACGTAAGGTGCACATAGCAACCTTTGGTTGTCAGATGAACGAGTACGATAGCGACAAGATGCTTGAAATCTTGAATCAGGAAAATTACCAGTACACAGATGAGGCTGGAGAAGCTGACTTGATTCTGCTGAATACCTGCTCTGTTCGAGACAAGGCAGAACAAAAAGTTTATAGCCTGCTAGGCAGGCTGCGGAAACTAAAGCAAGCTAATCCTAAGCTGAAAATTGGAGTTGGTGGGTGTGTTGCTCAACAGGAAGGTCAGCAAATTCTTGCAAGAGAACGCAGTGTTGATTTGGTCTTTGGTACAGATAATTTATTCGAACTACCTGAACTCTTAGCAGAAGTTGCTCAGGGAGAGCGTATCGCAAGGACAAATCGTGTAGCTCCTCGTCAAAAAGTTAGAAATTTTATCCCAGAGGAAGTTTCTTTATCAAAAGGAGCTAACCTGAAGGCTCATCTTGCGATCACCAAAGGGTGTAATAATTTTTGCTCTTTTTGTATTGTCCCTATGACACGGGGTTTGGAAGTGAGTCGGGAACCAGAAAATATTTTGCAGGAAGCTAGAAATCTGGTTGCCCAGGGAGTTCGTGAAATTTGTTTACTTGGGCAGAACGTCAATTCGTACAAGGCAGATGGTGTCGACTTTGTCCAATTGCTACGGCGAATGGACAAGATTGAAGGATTGCAACGCATAAGATTTACATCACCACATCCTAAAGATTTTCGAGAAGAACTTGCGGAAGAATTTGCTGAGTTACCAAGTCTATGTGAACAACTCCACCTACCTCTGCAGTCAGGTTCAGATCGTGTGCTACGTCGAATGCGTCGCTGGTATACCTTGGAAAAATATCTGGAAAAAGTAGCCTTGTATCGCCGTTATGTACCACAGGGAACGTTATCAACCGATATGATTGTTGGCTTTCCTGGTGAAACAGAAGAGGATTTCGAACAGACTTTGCAAGCGATCCAAACCATCCATTATGACCAGATCTTTGCATTTAAGTACTCTCCACGGCCAGATACACCTGCGGCGGCATATTCAGGACAGTTGCCAGAAGAGGTCAAGATCGAGAGATTGAGCCAGCTATTGGAGTTACAGGAGCCGATTGTAAAAGCCAAAAATAAGGCTTTGATCGGTAGTTCGCAGGAGGTCTTGGTCGAAGGCCCTTATTTGAAGGACCCAAATCGACTCAACGGAAGGAGTCGAGGTTACCACTCGGTCGCGATTGCAAACTGTGCCGCTGAACCAGGAGAATTAGTGCCAGTTCGGATCACTGGAGCTAAAACCTACCTGCTGGAAGCAGAACCACTGTCAAAATGATCAATCAACTTCAGATCACTAGTCGAATAGATCTTGTTTGCCCAATCTGCCACGTTGAGGGAGAGTGTGAGGCGCATTGTGTAGAAGCTTGGCAACAAGGAAATCGCCGAGATCATCTGCGAAACCTGTTGACGCCCTATCCCAATATTGGGCCGCAGTTGCTTCAAACGCTCCTAGATGACCATGCAACGCCGGAACAGGCTTTTGGCGACTGTACATTGATTGCTTGGAATGATGAGGTGCCAGCGACTTTTCTTCCGCTTTTCAATGGTACAGCGATGATCCACACTCAAGAGCCGTTACAATGGTTTGCTCTTTTCCATCGTGAGGGACCCAATCTTCTGGATCTTTACACCAAACGCATACTAGGGCAGTTGATGCGCAGTTATAAGATGCGTGAGATGATTCAGACGCTGCGTGAAGAAGAAGTCCAGATGATAGTTCCTCGTACAGCAGTGAAGCGTGCTAAGCCCACACAGCCGCCATTGGACCAAGCCCCTGAAATTCTGATTTCACAAGGTGGTGTGGCTGCAGATTCTTCTGCTTATCAGGAAGAAGAATGGGCTATTGATTTGATTCGTAGTCTAACCTAAAGATCTTCGATAGAAGAAGGTGGTAAAATATTTGTTTAGTATTTGCACATCTCTTATCGTAAACCAAAATTGAAGAAGAAAGATAGGATTATGAAACCATGGATTGTATGGATGTGCTTTGGGTTGCTCTATCTTGGAGTACAGGAAGTCGAAGCGCGAAGAATCACTGGTGGAAAGCCAATGGCGCCGCGAAGCCCAAGCATTAACTATGAACAACTTCAGCAGCATCGAACACAGTCTCGTGCTGGTTATCAAAGTGGTTACTATGATCAAGCATACCAAGCTGAGGTTCGTAGGGGCCGTTCGGTGAACAGCATGGTTGAGAGCAATACAGGAAATCCACCGATTTATCCGCTTAATTACGGTTCACTCCGACGCTCTGTGTTGGAAGATGATGATACCCAACGCCGGAACTTCAATCCATTCAGAGTGAAGCCAGAATATGGGACACGTCCATCTAGTCGCCCACGCCCACGTTATCCTACCGAAGGTGTCAAATCACCGATCAAACTATTCTGATTGTTTCTCACATTCCCCAAAAAGTGTTGGCCTCGAAGGCCAACACAAACTAATCGCAAATCAAAAGAGATTTACAAATGTCTAGTCGTCTGTCTCAGCTACAGAAGTTGATTCAGGAATCTGAATTAGATGGCTATTTAGTGCCAACGACAGATGAGCACCTCAACGAGTACGTGCCTCTACACCACCGTCGTTTGGAAGCATTGAGTGGATTCAATGGATCTGCTGGTATCGCGATTGTTCAGCGGGAAGAACGATCGCAACTATTTGTGGATTCTCGCTACCATATTCAAGCAGATGCGCAAAGCGGAGAGCATTTTGAAATCCGAAAGCTAGGGCTCGCCGGAGTTCCAGACGTTGTGGAATGGCTTGCAGAGCAATCGACTGGGTGTCGTTTCGGAGTAGATCCATTCACAGTTAGCCCACGGAGTTGGAGGCGTTGGTCACAGGCGTTGGTGAGTTGCCAGTCGGAGTTGGTACCAGTGCTTGGTAACTTGGTTGATCAGACCGGATCAATTGCGACACCTGAACGGGTAGAGCCTAATTTGTTGCCACTTTCTTGGACGGGTCGTTCCACCTCAGAAAAGTTGACTGAATTGCGTGACCAATTAGATAAACATCAGGCTACGCATTTATTATTGACCCAGCTAGATGAGATTGCCTGGTTGACTAATTTGCGGGGAAAAGATGTTCCTTGTAATCCAGTCTTCGAATCCTATGCGCTGATTTCCAAGACAGAAGCAATCTGCTTTTGTCATTTTCCTACTAGCGCAGAACTAAAATCACTAACGGATTGGACGTTTCATTCATATGAGGACTACGCTCTCACCTTAAAGCAATTAGCAGAGGATGCTTCTGCATGTGTGTGGTTGGACCCGCAGGGTGTTACAATGGGCACCTTGCTGTTATTACAAGATCAATCTGCCCAGGTATTGGAAGCAGAAAGTCCAGTTATCATGCCACGTGCTTTGAAGAATGAAGTCGAATTGCAGCGTATTCGCTACGCTCACCGACAGGCAGCAGTTGGGAAAATTCAGAGTCTTGCTAGATTGAAGCAAGCCCAGCAGAACAGTGAACAGGTAAGCGAACAACAATATGCTGGATGGCTACGTAGCTACTATGAGAGACGACCAGATTTTGCAGATTTGAGCTTTGAAACAATTGCTGGAGTTGGTGCCAACGCAGCGATTGTTCATTACAGCAATCCGAGTGCAGCAAAAATTCTGACAGATGGTGAATTCCTATTGGTCGACTCTGGTATTCAGTGTGGGGGAGGAACAACCGATGCGACTCGTACGATGATCTGGGGAGAGCCTGATGCTGAGCAGCAACGATGCTATACGAGGGTGTTGCAAGCACATATTCGACTTGCTCGCCAGGTTTTTCCTGAGGGTACGAATGGTGCGGTACTGGATGGTGTGACTCGATCTTTGTTATGGAATGAAGGACTTGATTTCGGACATGGAACGGGTCATGGCGTAGGAGCCTTCCTCGGGGTACATGAAGGACCACAACGCATATCGGCCTTTGCCGGAGATGTTGGCTTTCGGTCTGGAATGATTATTTCCAATGAGCCTGGATACTATCGCACGGGTTGGGGAGGAATTCGTTTGGAAAATCTCTACGTCGTGCAGCCAGCTGCCCAGCATCCTAAGCATCCAGATGGCAAAGAGTGGCTTTGCTTTGACACCCTGACCCTGATCCCCTTTGAGCGTAAGCTAGTCTGTGAAAAACTTCTTACAGAAGACGAATGGAATTGGTTGCAGCACTATCACAAGCGAGTTTGGGAAGAGATTTCACCACTCCTCAATGAAGACGGGGAGAAAGAGTATCTCCAGCAAGCTTGTGACTGGTCGCAGCGGTTACAGGTGGCTGCTTAGGAAGCTTGGTGGAAAGTCTCCTGCAAGAATTTCTTTAGAAGACCGATTTGTTCGGGAGTGTTCAGATAGGGTGCATGCCCACAGTTAGGGAGGGTAAATAACTTTCCCATTAGTCCTCTAGTCGTCATTTGGTCTGCAACACTGGGAGTCAGTATATCGGAAAATTCACCTCGAAGAATCATCACTGGACAACAAATCTGCTCATAGATCTCCCACAGATCTCCTCCTTGGGACGCTTGGGCAAAGTATTCTGATAAACGTACATCTTAGTGAACAGTCCATCTACCATCATCTTTCCTCCTAGCTGAGGAAATTGCCAACTCCTGCCATTCCTGATCACTGAGCCACTCAAAAGGCTGGTAGACCTGCTGAAAATACTGCTTCAGTTCCTGAAAATTGTTAAAAGTTGGGGGCCTGGAAACGTAGCTGGCAATCCGCTGAATCGCTCCAGTAGGTAACTCCGGACCGATATCGTTGATCACGAATCCCACCAAGTGCTTCTGTAAACTGGTGGCTCCAAGCAGCATGCCCATGATCCCACCCATCGAAGTTCTGATCCAGCCACAACGCTTGACCTGAAAATGCTCTAATAGGGCAACTGCCTGTTTCATGTAGAATGGGACGGTATATTCCGTCATTGGATCTTGTGCCCACTGCGAATGACCTCGTCCAAGAGTATCAGGAATTAGCAGGCGATAGTGTGGAGAGAGATGGGTTGCCAGTGTACGAAAGTCTCTTCCTGTGCGTGTCAATCCGTGCTAGAGGACCAGAGTTTCACTTGCAGCAGGATTCCAAACTTCTACATGGAGTTCTCGTTCACAGCACAACACATAGTGAGATTCAGGAGTTGTCATATTTCTGAGTGCAGGGGAATTGATTTGCGAAATACTGGTTAGCCCAGGCAAAATAGAAGTGTTTCAATAGTTTGCAGTGGGCTTTATTTTGCAGCAAGCGAATTCAAGGAGAAGAGAATAATGGAGTTGTCCCAAAGGCAGTGTGTGCCTTGCTGTGGAGGTGTTCCACCGCTTAAAGGAGATGTGCTAGAAGTGCTGCTCCAAGAATTGCAGAATGACTGGAAGATGATCAACAAGCACCATCTTCAGAAAGATTATGCCTTTCCCTCTTACCAAGAAGCTCTTCGTTTCACGAATTTAATTGCGAATCTAGCAGAATCAGAAGGCCATCACCCTGAGTTGATATTATCCTTCCGCAACGTACGTGTGAGCTACTGGACGCACAAGATTGATGGCTTGGTGGAGAGTGATTTCATCATGGCTGCCAAGAGTGACCTGATTCACGCAAATGAATTTACTGCTACCTGATGTGAGATCTTGTCAGTTCCACGATATGTCGCCAAAGCCTGCTTCGGGCTCTTCACGCTGATCAATCTAGTACTGCTGACTGGTACAGCAGTACTGGGCTATCTTGTGTTCCTAGCTCCTGCTCCTCATCTTGATCGTAATGCGATCAAGCAGCGTCTGCTTACCGAAACAACCGTCTACTATCGTGATCAACGCACGAAATTAGGCGCCTTCTACGATCAAGTTCATCTTCTTTACCTGCAGGCCAACCAGCCAACTCGGATTGATTCTGACCTGGATGCAGTGATTCCAGAAGCATTCTTTGACGCAATCATTGCTAGTGAAGATCAATCTTTTTACCAGCATATCGGCATCGACCCTATTGGAATCCTCCGAGCGTCTTGGGCCAATTTGCTTGCAGGGCGTGTTATTCAGGGAGGTAGCACTCTCACCCAGCAGACTTCAGAACTTTTGTTTGAACACCGACCGGAACATGGAGAGGGGCGTTGGGCAAACAAGGCCCTGGAGACACTGGATGCCCTGCGTTTGGAAGCTCGCTACAGTAAAAGAGATATTCTTGAATTCTATACCAATCTATTCCACGTGCACGGAACAGGGCAGGGATTGGCGATAGCGGCCCGTTACTATTTCAACAAAAACGTCTCAGACCTGAATCTTTCTGAGATCGCCTTCATTGCTGGTTCGGTTAAGGGGCCGGCAAACTACAATCCCTTCCGAACCCAGAATCCAGAGGAAATACAGCGTATTGTCGAGAGAGCAACGGAGCGTCGAGACTATGTCTTACGCAACATGCTGGAAATGGAACTCATCTCTGAGGAGCGTTTCCTGGAGGCGTCTCAGGATTTGGTAGCTTTTCGACAGGGGTCGTTCCGTTATCAAGATAACCACCAGATTGAGGTGGTCCGACAGCAGATGAACGAAGAGCCATTTCACTCTATTTTACAGGACTATGGTGCTGAGGGGGTGGAAAAGGGAGAACTCCGCATTCAGACGACACTTGATCCCAATCTCCAATATCTTGCGCAGTTTGAGTTGCGGCGACATCTCTCTCGCTTAGAATTTCAGCGCAATGGCTATGTTGCTCCAGTCACGAATCCAGAGCCATCCTCATTACAACCTGAATCCGGAAACTTCTACACTGGCCGAATTGAAGAGGTGTTACTGGGAGATAACCCGAGCGTAAAGGTTCAAGTAGGAACTGATCGGGCAGAAGTTTGGGGCTTGTTATTGGAAGAGTTCGTCCGTCGAATAAATCCACAAGTAACCAACAAACTTCGAAAAAAAGATTTTCAGCAAGCGCTTGAGAACCTAAAAACAGGTGGTTCAATTCTAGTGGCCTTGCATCAACGTGATAATACAGGGTCTGTTTGGCAGGCGAGCATTGAACAGCAACCAACCCTTGACGGGGGCGTGATGGTTCTGCAAGATGGTGAGGTTCGGGCTTTTGCAGGTGGATTTGACCCTCGTGGATTCAACCGAGCCATGCAGGCCTATCGTCAACCTGGATCAACCTTTAAGTTGTTACTATACATGGTGGCAATGGAGTTGGGTTGGAATCCGTTGGAGGCCTTGTCCAATGAGTATCGGGTTTATCAATGGCAGGGTGAAGTCTACATTCCCAAGCCCGATCATAATCCACCAGATAATCAAAGTTCGATGGTCTGGGCTGGTGCGCTTTCAGAGAATCTAGCCAGTATCTATTTGCTGGAACACCTGCTCGATTACTTGGACCTAGAGCAGTTCGAACGACTAATGGAATTCGCTCGCTTTGCACGAGAAGAGAACGAAAGTCGTGCAGATTACGTTGTCCGGTTGCGAGATACTTATGGAATTATTGATACTCAGTATCGAATGCAGCCCTACTTGATGGAAGCAGCTCGGCAGGAACTCTTACGCAATACTGCCTTTGAACCACCTGAAGAAGAGCAGGCGCTGCGCAATCTTTATCATGGTCGGAACTGGCGTGCTGAGGTGCGCTCACGCTTGCGTTCGGGTTCTGCGCGTGTAATCCGCGAAAGAGAGTTATTGGAAAATAACTTTTTGCGCCTTCAGGAGTTGCAAGAACGGTTACGGCAGCAACTTGTACAAACAAAAGATACCTTCCTCAACGGCAGTTTTAAAACTGATGATCAGGTGGCAGGAGAGTGGATTCAAAATTTTTATGTTCATGAAAGTGCACTGCGGACAGATCCTTATAACACCCCCATACCTCCACGATTAGCCTACGCAGAGAACCCCCGTGATCTTACAAAAGGCTGGGTTCCCATAACTCCCTATCGCTTCCGCTTGTACAATCAGGTCTGGACTTCGAATCAGCGAGAGCGCTTCTTTTCACCAGCTAACATTTGGTTGCACGGACAGATCCGTTCCACGATTTTTCAGGGACTTGAAGACTTGATGCAACAACGTCAGCAGGATTTATTGCGCCAGAAGCCCTATTCAACGGCACGTCTTTATTGGAATCATGACTTCAGGATGCTGCTTTCCCTACAGACAATTGTGGAAGTAGCAACGCTCCTAGGTGTCGAGAGCCCACTTCAGCCGGTGCTTTCGTTTCCGCTTGGTGCGAATGACGTAACGCTACAAGATCTGGCAATGCTTTATCAGTCACTGGCCACAGGTCAAGTTTTTGGAGATTCCACATCACCCAAAAAACATTGGTCATTGATTCGACGGATTGAGGATACCGGGGGTAGAACTATTTACGAAGCGAATCATCAATCTCGTACCATTCTTGATCCTGGTGTCAATCGGGCTTTGCAAGAAATTATGCGTTCGGTAGTTGAGTATGGAACAGGCCGAAGAGCAAAACGCTTTCTACAAACAGAGTATGTGCGTGAAGATGGAAAACAGGTGAAAGTACAAATCCCTGCTCTAGGGAAAACAGGAACTGCCAACAATTATTCAAATGCGACCTTTGTTGGTCATTTGCCAGTTCCAACACGACAGGGAATGCAAACCCAGGGAGGTTACACAATCGCCGTCTATGTTGGCTCAGATCGACCTGGGGAAGCCGAAGCAACTGCAAATCGGTTCCGCCTGACAGGTTCCAGCGGAGCTCTGCCAGTTTGGTCGCGTATCGCCTACTACTTGATTCAGACTCACGAGTACCAAGAACGCCTACGAATCTATCATCCCAATCTCAAGTCGCTCGAAGGAAAGCTACTTCTAAGTTATGCGACATCTCCTCCGCTCAATGTAAATGATAAAAATGGCTTGCTGGAGGGAGATGTCACGGAGCGCAACGCAGAAGTCTTCTTACCACTACCCGACTCCAAATTACCCCGGGAGATTCCACTGTTTTCTCGCTTGCTGGAAGGGCGATCACATACTTCAGTGGAGGGTGTCTGGAAGGAGGGAAGATGGATTACCGCAATGAAGCAGCCACAGTTGATGAGCAGCACGAGTGATACCGACGTAGAGCAAGTGCCGAGATAGATCATCTGGGCCATAAGTGGAAGCATCTGCATCAACTAAGAGAACATAGTCAAATTCAAGTCCCTTGGTTTGTGAAATATCAGTCACTTCAACTCCGGCCCTGAAAGAAAAATCCTGATCAGCAACCAATCGTAATCCTGGTATCTCGGCTCGTTCTAACTGCTCTGCAATTTTTCTAGCCTCTGGTAGCTCTCGAGTGAGTACGACCACACTCGCAGAAGGCTCTCTCCTCAGTAAACTGCCGAGACTATCCACTAGAAACGCAATCAGTACTCCTGGATGCTGAAAGCCAAACCGTTCCACAGGTGCACCATGTCTTGTGGCTTCCCATACTGTATTTACGCTTAGGTGACCAATGACATGCCTTGCAACCTCCATAATTTCATAGGTAGACCGGTAGCCAATCGTTAGCGGTTCCATTGCAGTAACTTCCACACTCAGGGCCTGTAACATGGTATCCCAGTCCTGGTAGCAATTTCCTGCCAAAATACGTTGATCCATATCTCCAGCCAACGTTACGCTTCTACGCTCTGGAGGCGTCATGGAGAGTAATAACTGAAGCTCTGGAATACTGAAATCCTGGACCTCATCTACTAGTAAATGATGATACTGCAGTAATTTATTCTTCCGACCACGGAGAGGTCCCGTAGTCAGTTGGTAAAGCAGCAACAGTAGGGTGTCATCTTCTTCATCTAGGGTTGGCAATTCATCGCTGAGACTCTGATTTTCTAGCCAACCTTCCGGTGTTTCTCCATCTTCTTCGACTCGTTCTCCGACGATGACCTGACGCCGCTGGTAACAACGTACGTTCCAACTCCAAATTTCTTCGAGTTGACTTTCACTGAACGAACCTGGAGCAAAATCAGTGATTGCTTCCTGCAAGGTTCTACGTTGAATCAGCGCGTCATTCCAGAGTTGAAGAGCTAATGCTTGAGGATTCTTGAGGACATCAGGGAACCAATCTTCTACTAGACGGTCTATTCGCTGCTGGATTGAGGAATTGGGTATAGGTGGTAGATGTGTAAAGGTTTCTTGCCCCTGGGTCCATTTCAACAGGCGAGATAACCGATCGGTCACTGGAGAGTTAGCAGAGCTGTTCCACACAGTGATTACATCATCCCCTTTGATCAATGAACTAAACAATTCCATCAGGGTAGCCTGAAACCGTTCCAGCCGATGCTCTAGCTCCTTAGCACACCAAGCTAGAATGACAGGGCTTCGCTTGAACTCGATTACTCTTACGGGAGTATTCTCAGCATAACGAGAAGGCAGGTCTGGGAAAAAACGTTGACGTAACTGAGCAACCCATTCCTGAAAGACTCTTGCTTCTACACCATCAACTCCAAGTGAAGGTAGCAGCTTGCTAATGTACTGGGCGAGGGCACGATTGAAAACAATCGGTAGGATGCTATTGCTGTTGAAGTAGTTTGGCTTTTGCATCATCAGGTAGGCGAGTCGATGTAAAGCTACTGTTGTTTTGCCCGAACCAGCCCCACCCTGAATAAGAATCACCCTAGCTTCTGGCTGACTAATGATTTCAAACTGCCGTTCATCAATCAGGGCTGTGATTTGCGGTAGGTGCTTATCCAGTCGGTACGGTCCAATTTCATGGACTGGTCGGGTAGCACTGCCACTTCCACCACTCAGCTCAATCCTCGTCTGTTTCCACTGAAACCACTGACCGTCTTCAAAAAACCACGTTCCTTGTGGACAACTGACACTGCGTAGAACTCCATCTTCGATACGGACTAGTCTTCTAAGTAAGAGCCGTCCTTCAACTTCACGCCCTCCCAGTTCTTCGATATACTCTTCCTCTTCCTGGTAACGGTAGAAAATTTGACTAACCGGAGCCTTTTTCCAATCGACTATGGAGCAGGAGAGATGGCCTGAGAAGAAGTTCTGGTTGCCAAGCAGTAAATCTCGAGTCTTTCCCTGCTCCTGTAAGCGCATGTGGGCAAAATATGGGGAGTGCCAGTGAAAACTTCGATTCCGTGGTGTCCGCTCCTGTTGACGTTGAGCAAGCAGAACCAGTTGTTCAATTTGGGTGGTCAGTGCAGGTAAATCTTCTGGATGCGCTTCACTTAGAGAATCTCGCAACTCGAGAATGTCATCATAATAATTGGGGTCAGCTTCATCAGCTTGATCACGCAAGGCTCCTTGTTGAACTTGTTGTAATAAGTCCAACTCTTCACACACTGCGTCCGGGAGAGTAGCAACCGGTGTTCGCATAACAGGTAACGAATAGTAAGAGGTCTAGAGGGACGTGGGTGTGTCTTCAGAATGAGTAGCCTCAGGTGAAGCTTGCTGCAGGAAATATTGCCCGATAAATAGATCCAGCATGGCTATCACCGCTTCATCAAGATGCTGCATAACCCAGAGTATGATTTGCTCACCTTGTGACGCCAAGGCAACATCAGTGAAGTGAGATACATATTTTTCAAAACGGGTGGAATCTCGATCTTGTCCGGAAGTAGTAGCTTCATCTACAAACAGATAATCTGCTAAGTCACCAACTCTTTTAGTATGGCCGAAAATGATTTGTCCATAGTGAATATTGAGAGTCGGAAACTGTTTAGCCTGTTGGCAAGCGTCTTCCAAGCTGTTTGGTAACCCATCAGAGAGATGAATCACCACTCTATGCCCTTCTGTTTTCCCAAGCAACTGTTGAGAAAATGAAAAGATGGCATCGTAGGCAGTTGTGCCGCCTGGTGCAATGAAATTCTGAAAATTATTCATTACCCCCTGAGCACCGTCGCTATAGGGTAAAATACTCAACGTAGAGTCAGGTAAATAGGTTGGCAGAGTTCTCAATAACTCCGCACAAACCAGATTGGAGAGCTTAAAGATTTCTTTCTCGAAGGTCGAAGCACTCATGTCCAACAGAATCATCACATGGTGCGGTACACTCTGAATCTCGGGAAGTGTGGTTTCCTGAAATAAAGAAGGAAGCTCTCCCTGATTTTGCATCTCCAGCACTTTCTTGGCAACATCGGACAGGGTTGCTTCCATCACTTGTTGATCATGAGCAAACAGACTTTCCTCCATTGGAATTAGCGGGGGATCGAGTAAATCAAACTTGGTTGGGACTTTAAACTGGAACATGTTCTCTTCTGCCTGCTGCCGTAGTTCCTTGTTCAGGCTTGAATTCTTATTCTTGCTTTCAAGGGTTTGTTGGCGTTGCCGATTAATAGTTTCCAAAGCAGAGCGATATTCTTGTAGAAGTTCCAGGCAAATTTTGTGTTTGAGTATGCAGGCAAATTTTTGTTCCCAGTTTTGCTTAGGAAGTGGCTCTCCCTTAAAAAAAGGAATACGACGACCTTGCTGTAGGTGAATCTCAAAGTCTGGGTCTAGTTTGCCAAAGCGAAACCCAAGGTTTGATAGACGCAAAATCTCATGAACGCTGAGGAGCACACGTCGTTTAGGAATCACAAAATTGATTCCCATGAGGCTGACTTCTTGAAGACATTTTTTCAGAAGCTCGATATTTTCTGGTGAGTCACCCGCATACTCAGTGAGTAGAGAATTTTGTAATTCCTGACTGCGACGAATTGCCGGTGCCAGCTCCACGTTTCGCAGGTGTTCACTGGCCAATTGGCGTGTCTGTGCACGTAGGTCCGCATGAGGTCGGGGATCAAGTTGAGGTGGTGCTGGAGAAGTGTAAATGGTGCTGTTCTTCAAGAGTTGCTTGCGCTATAAAGAGTGTTTGTTGGGTTGTTTTGATGAGAAATATAGACAGGAAGGGTTGGTCTGCTTTGTGCTTTTGTGGATCTTGTGTGCGTCAATGCCCTAGATGCCCTAGCAATTTTTCTTCCGCATGCCAACGGAGTTTGTTCATGGAGACCATACTACTCGGTTTTTGTTTGATTTCCCTGATGATCACAGGATTGATCGTTGTGGTGGAAGTCCTCCGAGAGCGCAAAAGATTTTCAAAGCTTTCTGAAGAAGTAGAACTGCGCCAAGAGTTGCGTTCTCTGTCCAAGGAAAGTTTTCAAGTAGTCGAGGAAGAAAGCCAACCTCAGATTAGTCAACGAGTCTTCGATGTTTTACGACAACAACTGAAGATTTTTGGTTATCGATCTGAAGAGCAGCAGATGCTCTTTTTGAACCGTCTGCTAGGCAGCAATCACAAGGTTCTTTCAGACCTGAGTCCACAGGAACTGCGCCAGGTGTTTGCGGAAATTCACCGCTACAACGCCTCCCCCATGAACTATGACGCTCTTGCGCAAAGCGCCTAGGATTCGAGTTTCCGCCAGTTGCTGCGGTAGTGTTCCGCTCTGATGACATAATGGGCACTTGCCTGACGAATCTGTTCAAGAATCTCGGGCCCATAAGCTTTCTTCACCTTGGCTGGTGAACCAGCTACCAGCGAAAAAGGAGGAATTTTGGTTCCTTCCAGCAATAAACTTCCTGCTCCAACGATACTTCCCTCTCCGATTCGCACACCGTTCATCAGAATAGCCCCCATCCCGATCAAGCAGTCATCTCCAATCGTACAGCCATGCAAAATGCAGCGATGCCCGACTGTGACTCGAGTACCAACCTCTAAAGGGAAGCTTGGATCGACGTGACAGATGGTCGCATCTTGTACGTTTGTTTCTTCACCAATCACGATTTGATCAGAATCTCCCCTCAGCACACTTTGAAACCAAACAGAACTCTTGGCCGCTAGCCGAACATTGCCAATGATCTGTGCGCTCTCTGCAACATAAGTGCTGTCATGTAATTGTGGATAATTCTCACCTAGAGCAGATAGAGTCATTTGGATTCCTTGATTCTACGAGCTACTCCCTTTTCTTCCAGTTGTACAAGCATTGCGCTGAGTTCATCACTCTTCAATCCAGATTCTCTTTCCAGTTCTTGCGAACTAATCTGGACAAGATCAGTTTTTCCTCTTACTGCTGCTCCACAGAGTGCAGCAAATAATTGATGTTCCTTCTGACCCGGTGGACTGAACAATCCAAGGAATGGATTTGGATTGATTTCCCAGAGTTCCTGGATTTGCTGGAATTTCATAGATGGTGGTTTGAAGAAGAAGATCTAGAGGTACTGTTGAGAAATCCGCTGACGTAGTGCTGGAAGTATTCTTCCAACATCCTGTGAGTTTGGATGGATTTTTTGCAGAGATTCATAGGTTGATAAGGCCTCTGAATAATCCTGAAGACGCATTTGGATCATTCCTAGACCAGAGAGTGCACCAAAATGGCGAGGTTCCAAGACAAGAGTTTCCTTGATGTCAGCAATTGAGCCGATCAGGTTGTCTCTGTAGTAGCGAACGGTGGCTCGCTTGTTCCAGGCCTCTGCCCAGCCAGGAGCTTTTTCGATCAATTGCGTAAATAATAACTCAGCCTGCTCCAAGTCACCGTTCTGCATGATCTCGGAAGCTGCTTTCATGGCTTGTGTAAGCTGTGAGTTCGGATGTTTTAACCAGATCGTCCAAATGTTTTGAACAATCGGACTTGCCGTATAGGAGGTTTCCGCCTGTTCCAGTTGGTTAAAAAGATCAGGTAATTCTGGATTACGTTGGTCAGCCTGCAGACCACTCCAGCCAACAGCGATACTTAGCAGAAAAGGAATAATGAACTTCATGAGGCCTCCTGTCTCAAAAAACCAAGTTGTCTAATCTGATTACGACTACCCTTGACCAAGCATTTCGTCGACTTGTTCCTGCATCAATTCTGCGCTGACCTCCCCAATTTGCTTGAAACGAATCTTTCCTTGAGGATCAATAAAAAACGTTTCTGGCACCCCATAAATACCATACTCCAAAGCGATGTCACCGTTGGTGTTATCGAGGCCAAGGAAGTACGTTTTATTAAACTGTCGCGCAAAAGCTTGCGCTTGTTCGGATTTGTCCTGAATGGCTACGCCAAGGACGTGAACCTGAGGAGGAACTGTTTCACCGTAACGCTTGTGAAAAGCTTCCAGAATGTGAGCTTCTTGTTGGCATTCAACGCACCAGGAAGCCCAGAAATTCAAGACTACGGGCTTACCGCGTAGAGCACTTAGTTCAACGGATTCCCCGTTCCAGAGATTGACGAGTTGAAAATTTGGCGCTTCGTGGCCAATTAGGGGAGAAGGAACTTTCTTGGGGTCTGTGGTGAAACCAAAAGCGAACAGACCAATCAATCCACCTAAGGCGACCCAGACTGTCCAGAATTTCCATGAATTCCACATACTCAGCCTTCAGCAGCAAGGTACTGTTGACGCAATACTTCCTGGCGCGAGGTCAAACTGCGAGGTCGATACGTCAAACAGATGCCGATACCCAGAGTGAATACGGGAAGAGCCATCCAGGCCCAACCAACGAGTGGATTGACATAGGTCTTGATTGTCACTAATTCGCTGTCAGCACCGGATTCACTGGAAAATATCAGGTAGAGGTCTTTCAGGAATTCTCTTCGTAGTGCAATTTCAGTCAGGGGTTGTGGTTGGGTTGGATAGAAGCTTTTGGCAGGCTTCATCACTTCCAGCAACTGTTTGTCCTGATCATAGACTTCAATGATTGCAGCCCGGTGTGTGGCATTGCGTACCTGAAATTGTTCAACACCAGTGAACTTTAAATAGTAAGCGTTCAGTGGCACCATTTCTTCGCGTTCCAGTGTTAGGTCGCGTTCTTCGCTGAAAAATGTACCGGCAAAGCCAAGGAACATTAGCACGACTCCCAAGTGAATCACTAATCCACCATAGCGACGCTGGTTACGCTGAAAAACGTGAATCAACCCTACTAGGGGGCTAGCTTGTAGTTGCTTGCCTTTCACATGTGCTGCCTTGCCAACTTCAATCAGAATGGTGACCGTGACAAAGATAGCAATCCAAAAAATTGTAAATGCTTCTAAATGAAATGGAATGACGACAGCCAGAATAATGGTTCCAACGGTTGCTGTAATCATCGGGTTCTGAAAGTTTCTGCGCAGGCTTTCTTTACTCGATTTCCTCCAGGCAAGCACGGTCCCAATACCCATTAAGAAAAATAGAACATAGCCCATCGGTGCCATGATCGTGTTGAAAAACGGTGCCTGAATAGACAACTTTGTGCCACGAATCGCTTCTGCTAGCAGTGGGAATGTGGTTCCCAGCAAAACGGTGAATGCCATGCCTACAAAGATTACGTTCTGAACAAGAAAGGCATTTTCACGGCATAGTACGGCTTCCATCTTGTGTTCGGATTCCAGCATTTGAATGCGCCGAAAGAGCAGCGCAAAACTGACAACCAGAACAACAGCGAGGAAGACCAGAAAAGCAGGGCCAATTTCAGATTGAGTGAAGGAATGAACTGAGTTGACCACTCCTGAGCGGGTCAGAAATGTTCCGATGATGGTTAGTCCGTATGTGATAATGATCAACACAACATTCCAGATTTTGAGCATGTTACGCTTTTCCTGGATCATCACAGAGTGTAGGAAAGCGGTACCTGTCAACCAAGGCATGAAGGCAGCGTTTTCAACAGGATCCCAAGCCCAGAAACCACCCCACCCTAATTCTTCATACGCCCATTGCCCACCGAGGATCAACCCCATTGAGAGGAAATACCAAGAGACCAGAGTCCAGCGGCGAGTGGTCAGTACCCACTCATTGTCTAATTTGCCTCGAATCATCCCGGCAATCGCGAACGCAAAGGGCACACTAAAACCGATGAAGCCCAGATACAACGAAGGCGGATGAACCACCATGGCAATATGCTGTAGCAACGGATTCAGTCCTCGTCCTTCTGCAGGAATGGTTGCTTGCAGATCCAGGGGATTGGACCAACCGAGGAGCAAAACGAGCAAAAAACAGAGGATTCCATTCAGAGTGGCGATTACATAGGGGATGATTTCTCGATTGCTATACTGGTAGCGAAAAGCAACGACCATCGCGAAGAAACTCTGAACCAAAATCCAAAATAGCAGCGAACCTTCCAGACCCCCCCAGAATGCCGTCACTTTGAAGAACATCGGCATGTCAACGCTGGAGTTGCGCCAAACATAGAAGATGCTGAAGTCGCTTACTACAAGAGCGTGGATCAGCACTCCAGAGGCGATAGCAATCAGAAAGAAGCTGATGATGCTCGCATTTTGTGCAGAACGAATTAGGTTCCAGTTGTTTGTTCTAACACCCAGATGGGGTACAACTGTGCCATAGAGACAAGCAGCAAGAGCAATCATCAAGGCGATCGTGCCAAGATCGGACATCTCTAACTCCGTTGGTGTTTAGCGTATGAAATTATCTTTGGTAAATTAGCGTGGGGCAAAAGCCCCCGCAATGCTTTTGAGATTTGCTTTGCAACAAGAGCTTTAGTCAATGTGTTCGAAGACCTGTGCCTTGCCTTGCTGGTCAAACCAAAGCACATCATATGCGTCTTTTCGGGTTGAATGTTCCATCCCCGGTGAACCGATGGGCATCCCCGGTACAACTAGCCCTTGGGCACCAACTGGTGGGTCAGCAAGAAAGCGAGCGAGTGTCTTTTCAGGCACATGTCCTTCAATGATAAAATCTCCAATGATGGCAGTGTGGCAACTGCGCAGAGAACTGGGTAATCCCATCTGATTTTTGAGTTGCTCAATGTTGTAGGTGCCTTTGCTGGTAACCTGATGTCCTTCATCACGCAGGATATTCGCCCACTTTTCACAGCAGCCACATTGTGGGTGCTTGTACATTGTGATATCGGAGGCCCAAACAACAGAAGCCACCGTTAGTAATAGTATGATTAGAAGTTTACTTATCAGTGTTTTCATTGAAATTACCGTGGTAAGAGAGTATGGAATGAAAATCAAAATTGATCAGTGTTGTACCATTTCTTTGTGTCGATTCAGAATTTCTTCTGGCCAGAGTGATTTGAAGTAATGGATGCTAGCAACAATCTCGGAATCACTGAGTCTTCCAGCAAAGCTCCGCATTGGTGAATCTCCCGCAATCGAACCTTCCTGAATTATTCTAAACAGTATTTCATCAGGATGATGCCACGCGTGACCAGTTCCGTTGAGAGCTGGGGCCAGGTAACCTCCTTGATCCTTCATACCTCCCAGCGGACGTTGAAGGTTTTCTCCTACAGCCTTCTCTCCATGGCATACCGCACAATTTGCTGCGAATATTTGTTCCCCTTTGGTAATGCTTTCACTGCTGGGTGCCTGTTCCCAAATTGGCTTGGAGAATAATGACCAGGGTTCAAACAAAAGTAGCCCGACAATCAGTGCTAGCAAAAGGGCAGTCAGTTGTCTTCTCCTCAGAACAAGCTGATTCTCCATCATATCGCTACTCACAACCAAAAGTTTCTGTCAAATCACATAAAATTTGGGTAGCGAGATAGCCTAAATTCGGAAGACACTATTTTGAAGAAAGATATGTTCAAAAACAGGCTGGATTGAGTCTGTAAAACAGGGGTTGGTTGTGGGGCAATTAGTTGAGATTATAGTGAACTGAGGGGTAAAACTAGCAAAGGCGTTTGGGTCAGGTAATGTTGCTTTCCTACGAAGAAGACAGGCTTCTTGATTGTTATGAATGCACTGAATTCCATGAATCCTACTGTCAGCTTGCGAATGGCAACTGAAACCATTCGGTGAAAAGATTGACAGATCTTGAGACGTTAGAGTTGGTGAGTGACAAGTTGCTGCCCAGGTTGTTGAAGAGATAAGAAGAAGGCTAATCAGACAGTACAGGAAGTACCTCCATCGATATCTTTTGGTCATGGATGTACTCGATACGAACTGTGGCAAGCAACACACTGTTGCATGACACCTGCTAGGCCTTCTGCGATTTTCGGTGTACTTTCTTCCAAACCTCCTTCTCGTACAATAGTCGCAAATCGGCTAGCTGCCTTATGCATCTGTGTACCAATTTGCTGCATAGCGGTGGGCATGAAACGAGCCATATGCGATGCACCGTGACCGCTTAAAGAAGACATGCCTAGTCGGTTTTCTGCGACAGTGGAGGCTTTTTCGTATTCTTCCAGAGCAAGATGTTGTTGAATTTCAGTCAGAGCCAGTAGATAGTCCCGCATGTTTTCCAGCATATGATCTCACATCATTTCAGGAAGCTCAACCAATTGTCGCGAATCAGCAAAACTGGAGGTTGGTAATCCAAAAATAGTTAGAAAAGAACTGTAATAATACATTCTTTCATATGATCTTAGGAGAGTAGAAGTTTGAAACCTAAGATTAACAGGTTGGCTTCTGTGCTGCAAGAAAAGCCACTAGGAGACATCAAAAAGCTTGGGGATTACTGAGCAATTGCCCCATCCAAACCATTCCCCAGATGGTGAGAAAGCCAAAAACTAAGAAGAGCAGTACAAAGGTATCTAGAACAATCCTAATCACGGGAGCAGTCGGCCGCAGAGAAAGCCACAATAAAACTGTACTGCAAAGGGTCAGATACCATGCCAAGTTCGAATATAATTGATGCTTGGCAAGTAGACCAGCCAAGTTGGTATCAACGGATGGTGACTGGATCCATACTTCGCTCAGCAACCAGATCAGCAAGAGGATAATACTGCAGAGCCAAGCAGCCCACTGCCGTCGCTTTTGATCCTGCTTCCAAATAGCAAAAGCCAGTAAGCCAATGAGCAGTGCCACCAAGGGCAACAGAGTGGGGCTGAGCAGTTCGTGCATACTTTACCAAAAATGATGAACTAGCACTTTGGCTTCTTGTACAGCCCCTTGCTGTTGCCAAGTAAAACGAAGTCCCCATTTTGAATTTACCTGCCAACGACCCTCCCATTCGGTACTAAGACCGATTGCACTTTCCCCCAACAAGGGTTGGCAATAACTGGATTGAGCTAGCATGGACCATTGATCACCAGTTTGCCAGAGTACACCTACAGCAGGCTGCAATTGAAAGCTGGTTTCTGGCATTGAACCTGTGCGTGATTGCAGAATTGTATCAGCAAAAGTAAATCCAACTAGATCAGGGTGTAGCGCTATACTCTGTCCGATGCCCCCAACAAGTCGCATGACTTTATGTTGAGATTCATCAAGAGCCTCTTCTTGCCACTCACCGCTTGTTCGCCAAGAAACCCCTGAAACTGTGTCTAATCGTGTTGGGGAAATAGAAAGATTTTGAATCTCAAAAAATGTCAGTTGATGAATCCACCAGCGTTTTTTGTCGAAACGGACTTTCAAATCCAGAGCTTGTAATTCTGCAAAGGGGAGATGCCCAGGAACTGGATCCAACAGATCATGATAGGCCGCACGAATTCCCACTTCTATCCCTTGCTCTGTGTCGTTTCTTTGAAACCCACCGAACTGAGTTCTCAAAGGAGGGTGCCCCTTCAAAGGGTCGGGTGTGGATGGTTGTGGTTTCTTAACGAGTATCGGTAGTTTGCTACGTTTCAGTAGAACTTTTTGACGCAGATTCTGATGAGATTCTGAGAGTATCTCTTCTCGTGCTTTCTGGTACTGTAGCAAGTCTGTGAGCGCATCAAGCACCTGAGCTTGGGCTTCTGGAGATAGTCCAGATTGTTCTAATTTATTCAGTTGTTCCGGTTGGCTTTGGATTCGGATCACCCAATCTTGCTGCAATTCGCTCAGATCTAGGGTTTTCCACTGCAGTCTACGTTGTCGGGAAGGGACAAGGATTGGTTCACCAAGGACCGACTGCCCGTCAGAAGTTTGCAGACGTTGTAATCGAAAGAAAACATCGACGGGAATGGCCCAGAACTCAGATGTAGAATAAAGATTAATCTCTTCTTCCCAAGCCATGGCAACCAGCTCTGCCATACGATAAGCGCAGTTCTCCAAGAAGAAATAGTATTCAAAGTGAATATCCTGCAGCAGCTCCCAAGAGTGGAAAAGTACACGGCGCTCTTGAGCTTCTGTTAGCTTCAGAGGGTATTCCCACAGGTCTCGTAATTCATTTTCTCCATAAATATGCTGAAAGTTGTAGAACCTTTCGTCAGAGAAGCGGCCGCTATAGCCACCAAAAATTCCCTTCACTGCATAAACTAAAGCGTTATCAGCTGGATCAGGACTAGCACCAAAGTTAAGTGTTGGGCTGAGCAGAGGATGCGCAAAGAGTCCCTCCTTCAAATTGATTTTGACCAATAGATGGCCAAAAAAGGAGGCTGGATTGTCCAAATAAGCCGAAACAAAGACTACGCTTAGCGAATCAAGTTTGGATAGTCCGGCCCAGCGTTGAAAGTGTGGACATTCGACGAGTTGGGGTGCTGGGGAAAACTCGAGTTGTTGCTGTAACCAGTGAAAACGCGCAATAAAACGGCACTGCGCATGTTGATCAGGATTCTCACCAACTGGTTCATAAAACGCTCGCAATGTGGCGTTCAATTCAGCTTGAGGGTTCTGTGCACCGTTGTGATCTAGAAAAAAATCCTGACTGACGATCTCACTTTTGCTGGATGGGATAGTGGAACGATAGTGAAGCAGTCGCAACCAGTAGGAGTGTTGAGCAATTTTTTTGGTTGTAGCGGACTGAAGTAGAGTTTGCGGTGCGATTGTTTCTGCTGCTAGTGGCGCCCCTAGCCTGATGAGTAGCAGTGGGTAGAATAACCACCAGAACAGTAGATGATTCCCTTTCATTGCTCTGGGGTTGGAAGTCCTTCAGCAACTAGCCGAAAGCCAATGCGAGGATCTGAAGTGAGCGCAGAAAAAGCTTCCTGAAATTTACAGGAAATCTGATCTGGAGGGCTGAACCAGCTACCTCCACGGGTGATATATCCTTGCACTGCCGAATTGGGAAGTTTGGCTTTTTCACTAGTCCATTCCGCAAGGTTACCCAGTACGTCAGAAAGGTTATGGGTATTGACAGGAAAGGAACCGACTGGAGCACTGACTGTGAAATTGTCGTTGCAAGGATGAGTGGGGTGGCTCCAACCAAAACTTGTAGCTGCGACTTCATCACTTACTGAAGCCCATTGGCAAGCTTGCTCAGCAGTTTTCCAGGGTTGAGTTTCTCTGGTTTTACAAACTTGTTGCCATTCTTTTGATGTCGGTAAGCGAAAGCGATATCGACCACTGTGTTGCTGGGTTAACCACTCACCAAATGCATGAGCTTCTTCCCAACTGACATAAGCGACTGGCTGCAATGGAGTGTCTAATGGCTGATTCCGGTAATTCCGACTCGAATGCGACTGCCGGAACCTCTGGAATTGTTGGTTGGTGATTTCATGTCTTCCCATCCAGAGAGGAGGAGGACAGGGATCCTGACCAGCTTCACAACTTGGATTGACATAAACAAAGATGATGGCTGTCAGTGGGTCAATCCAAGAATTTTTGGAGTCTTCAGGAACAGCCAAGTGAGGATCGGTTTGGAAGGTCCAAACCAGCCCAGCAATTGGCAGTAGGCCAACCACGAACAAGATCAGCCAGTTCAAGGGCTTCATGCTAAACCTGTCTCAGAGTTCAGGACTTTCAACAAGCGCTCATGCAGATTATCAAACTTTCCGTTACTCATGATGAGGATTACATCACCACTAGTCGCCGTAGTCTGTAAATGTTCTAAGATAGCTGAGATTTCCAGTGCATGGGCTGGAATCTGGCTGTTCAGGGCATGCACTATTGCCTGGGCGTCTAATCGTTCATTTATAGGGATTCGCTCTGCTCGATGCGGTGGGGCCAAGAGAACTTCGTCTGCCTGAGCTAAGGCGCTGACCAATTGTTCTTGGTGTATCCGCAGGACACTAGTGTTGCTTCTCGGTTCAAAGACCGCACGAAGGCGTTTTCCAGGATGCTTTTGCCGAAGAGCCCGAATAGTTTCTGCAACTGCCGTAGGGTGATGAGCAAAATCATCGTACACCCAGATGTCATTGATGGTTCCCCGCAATTCCTGACGTCGCTTCACACCCTGGAAGCTTGAAAAACCCTGCTGAATTTGTTCGGTACTAAGATGGTTATGCTGAGCCAGTAAAATGACAGCCGTGGCGTTCCGAATGTTGTGAATACCTGCCATTGGCAAGTTCCAGATTTGTTGAGAATTCTGACCAGCGCCTTCCAGCCGAAACTGAGAACCTGTTTCACAGATTTGAATATCCTCAATTCGGACATTACAGTCCGGTCCTAGCCCAAATGTTAACAAGGGACTGTAAATTTGTTCCAGTACAGGTTTGAGGTTGTCATCGTCACCGTTCGCAACCACGAGTCCATTGCCTGGAACCAGACGTAGAAGCCAGCGGAAGCTTTGCTGTATTTGTTCGAGGGACACAAAAATATCAGCATGATCAAATTCCAAGTTGTTTAGTACCAACTGATCAGGCAGGTAGTGGAAAAATTTGGAGCGTTTGTCAAAAAAGGCTGTGTCGTATTCATCTCCTTCGGTGATAAAGAAGTCTCCACTGCCATCGGCACAACTAGTCTTCAAATTTTCAGCAATCCCACCAATCAGAAATCCTGGATTCATACCGGCGTTGGCAAAGATCCAAGCGAGTAGTGAAGTTGTAGTGGTTTTGCCATGTGTGCCAGTGACGACCAAAGAAGTTCGACCACGAATGAAGAATTCCTTCAGCAATTCTGCCATTGAAATATAAGGAATACGTTGGGCCAAGGCCGCTTCAACTTCTGGGTTGCCACGCGAGAGCGCATTGCCCAATACAACCAAGTCTGGTTGTGGTTCCAGATTCGCTAGAGAAAAGCCTTCATGAACTGGAATACTATGCTCTCTTAGGAAATCACTCATCGGTGGGTATACATTTTGGTCTGAGCCAGTGATGTGGTATCCACGTTTTTGGAGTAGTACTGCGAGAGAACCCATGGCAGTGCCACAAATTCCACTAAAATGAATATGGTTGAGAGAGGTTTGCTTGTGAATCATGAGTGAGTTACAAACAGGGCAATGAAATGAGGTTTTGATCTTGGATGGTCCTAGGTCAATATATGAAAGTAAAGGAGTGATAGAACTTTTGAAAGATACTGTGTGGTTGGCTGATGAGCAAGTTGGTCAATTTATGTCAGTTGCAATTTTCTTTCAAAGATGCCGAATATTTTCTTCAATTTCCGAGAGGAGCATGAACTGGCAGAGCTAAGATGAATTATCACCTACGTGTCGGAAATACTGAATGTAATCGTCTGACATGCCATACCCCTTGCAACAAATTTAGGGGAACTGGAAGTGCAAAATCAGATGGTTTTTGGAGGAAGCAATGAATTTTGCCGTAGTCCAAGATTTGGACTCAAAGCAGAGAAACTGGCTGGCAGAAGTAATGGTTGGTATCATCACGATTGATGGTAAAGTAGATGATGCAGAACTTCCCTACCTGCAGAAGGCAATGGAGTTGGTTGAGAGCCAGGAACTCAAAGAGAAACTACTTTCGGTGGCTAGGTTAGAAAGGAAAGTTCGAGTCCATTCAATTCAGCTGGATGGAGAACTAGCGTTTGAGATACTAAAGCTACTGGCCGGCATCATGATTGTAGATGGTCGTCTACTTCCCAGTGAAATAAATTTCTTTTATGAGGTCGGCCATCGACTTGGCTTACCAGATCAAGCTCTTGAGAAACTCTGGAAAACCGCAAGGCGTGAGATGGAAGATCGTTGTCCTCGAGCCGTTGCAAGGCTGGGTGAGGAAGCACGGGTTGTTGCTCTCCAGCAGATCAACTTGGAACGTGCAACATTTCGCTATCATCGTCCGGTGGTTAAGGGTGCACATGGTTCATTGAGCCTGCAGCAGCTCCCAGATGCAGATCCAGATATTGAAAAGGATTGGTACTCGTCTCTGAGTGGCAGGGTGATTAGTACACACCAGCATGTGAAGGATCCCAAAAGCTTTCTGCTACGGTTTGAATTCACCCAAACACTGCGGGATGATCATGGATTGTTGCAGTTACTCGGAATTTCAACTAGGGAGAAAGGAAAGTGAGAGCAGGCTTCCAAGTGGATCCTGAAAGCCTTTTTTCGATGAATCAGTGGCCGTGCCAAGACTTACATAGATGCTTGTCTGAAATGGGCAGCAGTGGCACCTGCTCCAAGAAAGCAACGTAGCAGAGGAAGAAAGCTCCACCGAAGCCCAGAGTGATTAGTAACTCATGGAATCCGAGTAGAATGTGATAGTGCCCGAAGTGTTGCAATGAAGGAACGACCATCATGTAAACAGCCAACCATTGTCCAATCGCAACGTAGATTCCCATGAATCTGATATAATTGGGAGTGCGACACAAAGTTTTAGGCATCAATCCCAGGAAAACAGACACAAAGAGCCATAAGAACAGAATCAAAAATAGAGTTGACCAAGGCTCTGTTTGGGATCGGATTACCAAGTATGGTGTTTCCTCCGGAAGATCTGCATACCAAATCACAATGTATTGTGAAAAGGCCATGTATGTCCAAAGCAACGAGAACGCAAAGACCAATTTTGTCAGATCATGCAATCTATTGATTGTGATGTATTCTGCAAGGACTTTTGAATGATTCCGAACGGTCACAGCGATGGCAATCAGAATGCCCATTGTTGCTTGTAAATTCCCAATCAAGAAGAATACACCAAAAAGTGTACTGAACCATTCTTGATCAAGCGTCATCACAAAATCCCATACCAAAAATGAACCACCGATTGCATAGAGCAATGCCAGTGCGGGCGCAATACGTGAGGATAGTTGGTTCAGTCGAGTAACTTCGTCTTCCTGATCTCCGTATCCATCCAACAATTTATCAGCCAGCACTCCACCCCAGCGAGAGCCCATAATCCTTCGGGCAAGTCCTAAATCTGGCTTGATAGAAGTCACAACGAACCAATATGAGATTCCATAAAGCAAGAGCAGCCAGAAAATATTGCGGATGACAAAGAATTCAATATTCAACCAACCAGCTTTGACAGCTACTCCATGGTGCATGAATGGGGTGTGTGTCCACTCGTAAAGAACAGTGCTCCCGAAGAACACTAGAATAAACATCACGAAGGCAACAGGCAGGAAAGCAGCACAGGCTTCTGCAAGTCGTTTGAAAGGACGTCCCCATTTGGCATCAGTAATCTGCCAGATTACGGAGAGAATCACACCAGCCTGGGCAATACCTCCCCAAAACATTACGTTGATCAATAAAGTTTGCCATGTCCGTGTAATTCCTTCCTCATTACCGGTTGCTAAGCCAATCACGAACATGCCTGCACCAAGTAATACAAAGGCCCAGAGTACCGTCTTCAAACTCTTGGGTAGTTCAATCTGAGAGTGTTCGATAATCTCTTTCATTGCACCATGGCTCCTTTTCCAAACGCGTCGCTCATCATGTAATTGACCATATCCCAGCGGTCTTGCACTGAAGTCTGGGCTCCATAGGCAGGCATGTAGCCACGAGGCTCCTGAAAGAAACTGCCGTACTTGATCTTGTTGTAGAGGTGTGGGCCCCACTCAGGATTCTTTACCATCTGATCAATTGCTGGTGCAGGGACTCCTTTTTCAACCACAACGGTCTTAGCCAATCCATCTGTACCATGACAGGCAGCGCAGTAGGTGTCGTAGAGGACTTGTCCTCTAGCAATAGATATTGCTGTAGGTTGTCCTGGATTTTTTGGAAAGTATTCTCGCGGATGTCCTGCTTTTCCTGCGCCATCTCCTGCAATTGCAGGGATGAACGGATCGTAAATGCGCTGAATCTTGTTTAGGGAAATTTTGACGGGTACCGAATCTTGTGGAAACTGTTCGTAGCTTCCCTCTTCCATGGGTTTTAGGCTCTTCCCATCGTACATGTCTCGATAGAAAGGGTAGTCCTTTCCATCAAACCAAGGTTTGTCATCATTGGTAATCCCATAACCCGTATCCTTCGGATCGAAATAGGGGTAGTTGTCAACAGCAAAGACTACTCCACCTAGAGCTAGCATCGCAAAGGTTGTAGTAATCAGGCGCACCTTAGCCTTTCTCAACATAAACCTCCTCTGCTTGATATTTTTTTAACAAATCCTCATAGAGTGTATATTGCGAAGCTTCACAGCGCACCACGATTCCGAAGCGATCTCGCTGGAAGCGTAAGTACTCTCGTGCTGCTTTGGGAATTGGATTTTTTAGCGAGTCGATAATGATCAAAATCGTCAGTCCGAGCAGTGTAAAAATGGCGGCATGAAGAATTGTCATCTCAAACCCGATGATAGTGAATGGTGTAATCGTCACAATCGGCTTTCCTCCCACAGGAAGTACCCAATCCGAAGCGGTCCAAGCTGGTAGGCTATAGCCAATCAGGCAGCCTAGCGCTCCGAAAAAGAGAGAGATAAACGGAACGGGACTCTGCGGTTCACCTAGCGCATGATCGATTTCATGTCGAGGACAGGGTGAAAGTACGGTCGGTTCAACACCTTTTTTTCTCAATTCTTCAATTGCTTCTGTGGTGTCATCTAGGTATTCAAAAGTTCCCCAGACTCCTGAGAACTTAGTGCTCATGATGTCCCTTTCTCATTGGAGGCTCAGCCGCCTCTTTCAATTCCATGATTGCCATCGGTGGTAAAGCTTTTACGAATAGACTAAACAGCGTGAAGAAGAAGCCGAAGCTTCCAATTGTGATACCAACTTCCACCAAAGTTGGCCAGTACTCTCCCCAGTTGTAAGGATGAAAATCACGCTGCAGTGAACTACCAACGATATTGAATCGCTCAAACCACATACCCACGTTGATCAGACCACAAATGATCCAAACTGCGACCAAGTTATTGCGAACTTTTTTACGCCACAGAGGAATGGGGGCGATGACGTTACAGAAGACCATCAAGTAGAAGGCTAACAGTGGAAAAGAGACGGGTTGATCACCGGTGAGTGACCAAGTGGCCATGTGTCCAAATGGCCTGAAGTAGAAGACGGCACGTTCATAGGGGCTACCACTGTACCAAGCGATGAAGAACTCGGTCGCATAGGCATACCCTACAATCATCGAGGTAAACAGGATCACCTGACAAACTTTGTTGACTACGTGATAGCTGATGTAGTCCTCCAATCGGAACACCACCCTTACTGGAATGAGCACGGTCATTACCATTGCCAGTCCAGAGAAAATTGCTCCTGCAACAAAATAAGGTGCAAAAATAGTGGTGTGCCAGCCAGGAATCGATGCCATTGCGAAGTCCCAAGACACGATGGAGTGGACTGAGAAAACCAAGGGTGTCGCCAAAGCTGCAAAAATCAAGTAGCCCCGCATGAAGTGCACCCACTGGTGGTTCGTTCCACGCCAACTCATCGCAAAGATAGCATATATTTTAGCCTGGAGCATCTTGCCTCTCCTTTTGGCTTCATCTCGCATGATTGCCATGTCAGGAACCAATCCCAACAAAAAGAACATGATAGAAACGGACATGTAGGTCGTAACCGCGAAAACATCCCAAGCTAGGGGAGATTTGAAGTTCACCCAGAGGTAGCGCTCATTCGGATAGGGAATCAGCCAATATGCTAACCAAGGGCGACCAGTATGCAGGAGTGGGAATAGCCCTGCCGTCATTACGGCAAAGACAGTCATTGCCTCGGCACTGCGATAAATCGCGGTTCTCCATGGTGCTCGGGTCAAGTAAAAGACAGCCGAGATCAGTGTTCCTGCGTGGCCGATGCCAATCCAAAAAACGAAGTCAGTGATGTAGAAGCCCCAGGCGATGGGGTGGCTGATCCCGCTATTCCCAATCCCAACATCAACTTGTATCGCTAGGCTGACTGCACCAAGTAGCAGAGCAGAGAGGAAACCCAACACAAGTAGAAAGTAGGAAGGATGCGGCTTTTCAAGCATCTCCACCATATCATCGTTGATCCGGGCGTAATTGAAGGTGGTTGCCCGAATACCGGGGTGCCCCTTGTGCTCGTCAATTTCTTCGCGAAAAGGACGATTACTTGAGGTGTCCGTTACCGTTCCCCCAATCGTTGTGGAAGCCATTAATATCTCCTGTTTTGAGAGTAAGCTGTGGTTCAGTGAGCCACGCCGTGTTCGTTACCATACAAGCCTACGACCTCTTTGTGGTTGACCTTGCGCAAATAGGTCACCGCAGGCTTGTAGTTCATTTCTGGGAAAATCTCATACTGGCGATCACGATTTTCTTTGTCGGGATCAGCGAGTAGATCCGGCTTTCTCTTGGCTAGTTGCGATACTTTGCTGTTTGGGTCAGCTAGGTTGCCAAATGTAATGGCTTTGGTTGGGCAGGTCTGCTGGCAGGCGGTTACGACTTCACCATCTTGTACATCTCTATCTAGATCGCGCGCTGCATACTTGGCCTCTGTCAAACGATGTACGCAGAAATTGCATTTTTCCATTACTCCCACTGCTCGAGTAGTGATGCTCGAGTTCAGTTGCTGATCTAGTGGAGCAGGGAACTCATAGTCAAACCAGTTGTATCGTCGAGCCTTATAAATGCAGTTATTAGAGCAATAGCGTGTTCCGACACAACGATTGTAGATCATTGCGTTGAGGCCCTCTGGGTTGTGGTAGGTTGCATAGACCGGGCAGACAGGTTCACAACCAGCGTTGCTACACTGTTGGCACATGACTGGTGTGAAGCGAGTTTCAGTTTCATCCTGGTAGCCTTCAAGGTAACGCTCCATTCGAATCCAGGACATTTCCCGGCCAACTGCAGCGCGCTCTTTACCGACTACAGGGATGTTGTTTTCTGCGTAGCAAGCGACAACACAGGCACTACAGCCGTTACAGCGGTCCAAGTCTACCGTCATTCCCCAGCGATAAGGTTTATAATAGGTTGCTGTCTCAGAACGGTCTGGATAGAACTCAACAATTTCCTTCGGACGATGGTGCCCGCCTCCGTGGTTTGCTTTGTCACTAGTCAGAGCCGCTACCGTTGTAGCTGCAGCAATGTCACGACCCAACTGACGTGGGTTACCGTCCAGATTGACGGTGTAAGACTTAATAGTGGTTGGCACTACTTCTGCCTTCGTGCTGATGAATGCTAGATTACCAGTTTGGGCATCAGTCTTAGCAGGCAACAGGTTCATTACGTTGATACCGAAACCATCTGCTACAATGCCACTTGATGTATGCCCTTGACCAATCGGAATGGCGACAGCCTCTCGGTGAATGCCATAGCTAAGGTATACAGTAGCGTTCAGGCTGCCTTGTGGTGTACGGACTTCAACGACACTTCGCTCCTTAATGCCTAGTTTTTTTGCAGTATCAGGATGGATTTCAGCCCAGGAGTCCCAAACTATTTGGCTGATTGGATGCGGTGTTTCCTGCAGCCAAGGTTTGTTTGCTCCGCTACCGTCGAAGTGGAATACAGAAGGTGCTGGAATGAGTGCCAAACCGCTTCCTCCAAGAGATGGTGCCTGATACGCAACACTAGTTACCTCATTTTGTAGGCTGATTGCGCTGCTCCAGCGTGGTGCCTCAAAAACTCCTCCATTTTCCAGAGTCTTGATCCAAAAGTTCTCAAACGAACCAAAGTAACGACTTTGATGAACTTGAGCCCAGCGTTCATAAATATAATCACGGTAATTCGTGATTTCGGCAAAAGCCTGTGGATTGATCTGCTTTGCTGCAGCGATCATCACATCTTCACGAGTTCGTGCATCAAACGTGTTGACGGGAGCCATCACCGGTTGCTGAATGCTGAATATACCAGGACTTGGCATGGCATCTCCCCAGCTTTCGTAAGCAGTGAGGGCTGGGAGTACTAGGGTTGCCTGCTGGTTAGTTTCATTTTTACCTGCAGCAAGAGCAACGACCTTAGTCTTTTTCATTGCTTGTGCGAATCCAAGACTTGCTGGCAAGGTATGCAGGGGATTTGAATCATCAACAATTAGTAATTTGACTTTCCCAGCATTGAGATCCGACAGTAATTGTAAGATTTGACTGTGAGATGTGTTTTCGCTGGGTTGTTCAGATTCATGAAATCTCAGAGTTTTGCCAAGATTACCTGCCGCTGCGTTCAGGATGAAGACAGCAACTTGTGTAGCTGTTGCCTGCTCACTGCTATTCCATGTGCCACCAGCTACTGCAAGAGAGGAAGCTTGATGAAACTCTTCGGCAAGAGTTTGGATTTTTTCTGCTGAGATGCCTGTCTCACCAGCAACAAGTTCTGGTGAATAGGGAGATAGGTAATCACTCAGAAAGTCATGATGGGGATCACGCTGATGAATAGCATGGGCCATAGCCAGAGCGATCATCGCTTCTGTACCGGGGTTGGCTGGCAACCACTCGTCAGCTCTTGCTCCACTTAGTGACTGATGAGGGCCAACGTGGACACATCGGTTTTTCTTTCCATCATTGTAGGCGTGCATATCGGCAAAGCGCCGAGCATTTTGCACAGTATTGCCCCAAGTTTCGATGAAATCTGCACCGAAGTTAACTAGTAATTCAGCATTTTCAAAAGCGTAGTCAGGAAGATCACTTCTTCCAAAGGCAATCTCGCAAGCACGTTGCTCTGCGGCGCGACTGATGAGACTGAAGGCCAAACGCTTTCCACCACCGACTTCATTTAGCCAATTGTCGATAAAGTTGCCTTCGCTACCAACAGCAGGTCTACCTAAGTAGACAATCTGACCTGCAGATTGTTGTACCAGATTTACAAATTCACTCTGAGCATCTTCCCAAGAGACGTTGTTACCCCCAGAAGTAGGCCGAGCATGTCGTTCTGGATTGTACAGAGTTTGTAGGGAAGCTTGGCCTCTTGCACAGAGCGCCCCTTGGTTATGAGGATGGTTCGGGTTTCCTTCCGCTTTTTGAGCTCTGTATTCGCGAGTAGTGATCATCATCCCACAAGCAGCATCACATTCCCGACAAGTGGTCATATACTGGTAGCCAGTATTTGGCATGTATTCGAAGTCGACAGGGGGAACCAAAGCTGGAATGATTTTTTCTGGTTTTTGTTCACAACCAGCTGCTACAGCAGTTGTTCCACCTATTGCCATGAACTTGAAAAGATTACGTCGACTGAGGCCTTTTTTCATTTAAAAACTCCGAAGGATCAATAGTGGCAGGTGTAACAATCAAGCAGATTTGGGTTATGGTAGTTTTGTTCATTCACCAAGTAAGATTGGGCTTCTCTTCGGGCATCGTTCTCTTTGGCATTGTTCCATCCTGCCATTGTGCTCATAGCGCGCTTACGCTCAATAGCCCCTTCCACTTGTAAGTGGCACTGCATGCACCACCCCATCCCACCAAAATTCTGATCTACCACATGGGCAACTTCCATCTCCTGTACACTTCCATGACATGACTGACAGCGCTGGTCCCCTCCGTTTCGGAACAGCATCACCCTACAGGATAAGGAGCGAGGATCTGCATTCAGGTCACAATCGTTGCCGGCACCGGCTATGAAGCGACTTGCATCTGCATTGATGTGTTGTTTGTGAGGAAAGCGGACGAAGTCTGGAATGTCATGCAGCTTTACCCAGGGAATGGATTCTCCTTTTGACCAGAGATCACGCATTTTGTCTACTTCTGGGTGCTCAGCTTGTACCAATTCTTGTCCATGAGGACCATGACAACCAACGCAGGTACTTACAGGTGGAATTCCGGAAGAATGTGATCGCCGAGCATAGAGATGGCAGTATTGGCAAGCAATGCCATTCTGGCCAACATGTAGTTTGTGGCTGAAGGCGATGGGCTGTTCTTTTGGTTCAGTAGAGATCGGGAAGATTGCAAAAGAGTTCAGTGGAGAAAATAATAAAAACAAGGTTCCTAGCACGAGAGTGCTAACACCTAGTCGCAGTGAGATCAGATAGAATCGCATGATACTCCAGTTATCGGTTGAGTACGGAAGTGAAATCAAAACCACACCGTTTGAGGAAGATTCAATTTAGTTCTAAAGGGCTGCCACACTGAAAAACATTTTTTTTGCTTAGCTGCAAGACCTTAGTTTGATATTTTTCAGTGATGGGTATGGAAGGATTCGCTGTTCTGCCAGAATATGAAAACAATCTGATTTTGTTAGGTGAGTCATCGTTTGCTGGAGAGGGATAAAAAAAGTCAATTTGGATCCGAAAGTTAGCGGGAAATCGAGAAGTGCGATAGATTTCGCCAAGGATTAGTCGGTCGCTTGCTCACGTGAATTTCATAATGCAGGTGTGAACTCGTGCTGCGCCCTGTATTACCAGTGTAGCCGAGTAGTTCTCCACGCTGAATGAATTGGTTTGCCTGTACCGCTAGACGGGACAAGTGACCATAGCGAGTCATGTAATCAGTGGGTTTGAAATTTTTTATTGAGATACCAGACCCATGATCAAGCTCTACCAACAGTCCATATCCGGCTGCTGGTCCAGCTTTTCGGACAATTCCATCAGCTGGAGCATAGATTGGTGTTCCAGCAGGTCCTGAAAAATCTATGCCGCTATGGAAAGCTGGCAGATTAGTAAACGGGTCACGTCTTCTGCCGTAGTGTGAGCTTACTGAAGGGTCTTCAACCGGGGCAATCGTCGGAGTACTTCGCCAGAGAATTTCATTACCAATGATTTCTTCGTAGAGACGCTCTAAGGAATGATGAGTCGAATGATAGGAGCTTAACTCTTGTTCTAAAATCACACGTGGATCCAGAGGCTCTGCACCCAATTGCTGCTCTTCTACGGGGAGTAAAGATTCTTCGAGAAAGGGACCACCTTTGCCCCCCTCGTTTTCAACAGGAGTCGCAGGAACTTCTGTCAACACACGAATGCCTGTGATCTCTTGAATTTTTTCTGTAAGTTGCCGTACCTCTTGTTCACGGGCTTGCATCAGTACGGCGTATTCAGCTAGCTCCTGCTGAGCAGCATTCAAATTTTGTTTTAAGTCCCAAATCTCTTCTTGGACCAACTCTGAGTTGACTAGAACAGTTAGATCTGCTTTCTGTGACAGCGTCAGGTGGTGAAAATCTTTGCTGATCATATTCAGCCAGTTGAGAGGATCTGCTTCAAGGACTTTGGTGTCCAGCAGCACAGCTCTACATTGATAAGATCCCTGCTGACAAGCTAGGGAATGGATCTGTTGGATGTGGTACAAAAGATTTTGCTGAGTGGCACTTTTCTTCTGGGAGTGCGTTTCCAAAGTAGCCAGTTGATCACGTAGTTCCTGAACCCTGTTTTCCAAGACCTCAACGCGCTCAGCTTGGCTGGCTGCAATCTCCATTCTTTCGTGAATGTGAATCTGTTGTGATTGGCGTTGAGCATTCCATTGCTGTTGTTCATGCAACTGAACACTTTGCCAAATAACCATCCCACCCAAAAAAAGGAATAACCCTAATGCAAGCAGGACTGTGGTGATCAGTGGTATAGGACGCAAAGGGAAGTGTGTGATGCCTGTTCCATTGTGCCGAAGCAACAGGATCGATAAATTCGGCATTCGAAAACTCAAAAAAAGATAGTTGCTCGAGCAATCAGTGTTGGACTTCTGGCCTTTTCACCAGATCATACAGTCTTGCACCGATGAAGATTTCAAGTAATTCAGGATCAATATGATTGTCTTTGGCTTCAAAGCCCAAAATTTTTAGTGCCCGTTCAGCAGGCATCGCTTTTTTGTAAGGGCGATCCCAAGCAGTCAGCGCATCATAGATGTCAGCAATGGTCATCATCTTTGATTGCAGTGGAATTTTATCACCAGACAGTTTGCGTGGGTAGCCTTTGCCGTTCATTTTTTCGTGATGTGCGTAGGCAATGTCTGGAACATCCTCTAGGTGTTCGGACCAAGGAATGATTCTTAGAAAATTGTAAGTATGCGTGACGTGTGACTCGATTTCATCACGATCCCGTTGGTTTAAGGATCCTTTGGGTACAGAAAGTGAGGCGGCTTCATCTATTGAAAGATACGAAACTGGTAAGCCAGTCGAAGGATGTGGGAAGGTTTGTGCCGCTATGACTTGCAACTGATCAAATCCTCCCTGGTCCAGAACAGTTGGTTCGTTGCATCGAATGATGAACTTTAGCTGATCATCCAATTGCAAAAGTCGTTCATTCATCTCTTGTTGAGTCAACTCTACTTGTTGAAATGAGTTCTCTTGAGATTCTTCCAGCAAGTAATTCAGTTGCTTACGAGTATATTGAAGTTCAGTCGCCATCCGGATCAGATGGAAACGATCCATGACTGCTTGCTGCTCTTCTAGATAAAGTTTCTTAGATTTGACCAGTACTTTCTCACGTACGCCAATTTTGCCGAAATCGTGAAGGAGAGAGGCATAGCGAATCGTGTTGAATTGATCTGGGTTATAGCTGACATCAGCAAAACGACCCTCGGACAGCGAACTCACCGTTTCTGCTAGAGCTACGGTGAGCGTGGCAACTCGACTTGAATGTCCGGAAGTCGTTGGGTCTCTAGATTCAATGGCCTTCACACTCGCATTGATGAAACCATCGAATAGAATTTGGATAGACTCCAGTAAGGAGGCATTTCTGACCGCAACTGTTGCCTGGGATGCTAGAGATTCCATTAAACGCATGTGGTAATCACTGAATGGAACGACTATTTGGTCAACATCTTCTTCAGTATATAGAACAGCATCTCCGTCGATCTTGCAATTGATGAGCTGAATCACACCAAGGACTTCACCACGCTCATTACACATTGGGACGGCAAGCATTGAGCGAGTCTTATAGTTCTGCTGCTCATCGAATTCACGACCACCCCAGACCAGATTAGAATCATGTAGTTCGTACACATCGTCGATCCGAATCGACTGGCTGGTGCGTGCCACATAGGCATTGACTGTGCTGAAGTCGAGAGGAAGAACTTTCGCCTGCAGTTGGGATGTGTCTCGTGAAAGATTGAGTGCGCTGTGGAAGCAAATTTGTTTGTTAGCGAGGTAGTTGCTCTGTTCGTGAGGAGTGTCTGGAATCTGCTCGATCAGGTAGATGCTGCATCCATCTGCGTTAGTGAGTTTCATCGCTTTCGCAGCGATCATACGCAGTAACTTATCCAGATCTTTTTCGCTGGATAGAGCGATCCCCAGCTCGTTCAACTCGGAGAGAATCTCATCCGATTTGCTTACATTTGAATGTGTTCGAGTTCTATCATATAGGCGGTTGAAAAACTGCCTTAGCAGAAAATTCCAACGCGTAGGTGTCAAATAAGCTAGGGGATACCATTCAATCGAAGGATGTTCTGGAGGTTCCGCAGCCAAGGTGGATCCCTCCTCCAAAACAACAATTCCTCCACCAGCCTGAAGATAAAGAGTCAGATGGGATTGCCACTGGAAAAGATCACGGCTACGCATAACAATCAAACAGGTTGTTCCCTCAGTTGTATGAGGTAGTTCTTCCAGTGAAGCATAGGCAACGGAGGACACTCGTTGCAGTGGATCTGCAAGAAATTCCTGATGTAATTTATCTATACCCTGTGGATAGAACAGTCGGAAGTCAACCATGATCTGCAGATCTATGAAATCGAAGTGATTCTAAAACTATCTATTAAGAAAAGAAGATTCTCACAATCAGACGGGTGCTGCAAGCGGAACATGCAGAGGTTGGCGCATCAATCCAAGTCTTGCCGTTAATTGATCAAAATGTCCCACAGGAAGCCAGAGACGTTGAACATGATCTTGTCGCATTAGCCAGCGGATAAACTGCGAGTCTGGTGGCAAATCCTCGGTCAGTTGTTGTTGTTGTTTTTCTAGAAAGTTAGCCAAAAGCAAGGCATGCCGTTGACGTAATGTTTCTTCAAAAAGTCCCATCAAGCCCATCAGTTCACGTTCAAAATGGTTGAATAATATTTTCGATTGTTCGAGCGATTGAGGGTTCTGTTGCTGTAATTTCCGAGTTTGATACTGAAAAACAGGATACCAACTGTGGACCAAGTAATCATTCCATTCGGCGAGAGTCTGAATAATCTGCATTGCCTTCTGCAAAGGATCGGTCAGGCTGAAGTGCGAGGTGCTACCGACTTGTTGCAGCAGCAGATTAATTCTGAGTTCACAAAGTAACAGAGCTTGGAGGTAGTCACGCAGGTTCTGCTGATTCTCTTTAAAAAGTTTGTAGGTGGTAGTTGTAACGAACGGAGCATCAGGCCAGCCTTCCAAGCATTCAAGGAGTAGATCTGAAGACCAGCTTGAAATATTACCACTTTTCAGTGCTTGCCAAGTGAGATTTTGTGGAAGTACTCTGCTTGTCTTACTGTCAGGCTTTGAATCGTTTTCAACAACAATATCCCACCAGCCGACACCAAGCTCATGAGCTAGTTTTTCAGCAGAATCCTTAGTGCCCCACAGAATGATCCAGCAATGCTCTCGACGAACGTTTTGTGTGTTGAGCAGTTCTCCAAGGTTATTGGAAATCGTGGTGACAGTAGTTGCATCTAGCATCAGCAGATTCCCACCCAGACTCAGGTACTGAAGCAAAGCCTCTTCAGACGCTTGCCAGCGGTAGGTCGAGAGTACTAAACCCAGACGGAGACTTGGGAAGTGACCTTCTCTAATCAACCAGTCGCTGTGATAACCCAGTCTTTGCTGTGTTGCCTGTAGCTGCTGCAGGGCTTGTCTATACCGTTCCGCTTCAGCTACTGTGAGCATCGGAATTTGTCAGAACGGTACGTCGTCTTCAACATAAGGAGCGTTGTTTCCTTGATTGAAGTCATTATTTGAGGTTTTGGATGATGGATTGCGACGGTTGTCCGAAGATCCTCCACTGGGATATTCATTACCGTAAACAGCTGGCCCATCGTCAACGCTTCCTCCACTCCGTTCTGTCCCTTCTCGAGAATCTAAGAAGCGCACTTGATTTGCAACAATCTCTGTTCGATATTTTTTTTGCCCTTGCTGATCATCCCAACTGCGCGTCTGCAATTTGCCCTCAATATACACCATCGAACCTTTTTTCAGATAAGATTGTGCTTGATCAGCCAGGCGATCCCAGGCCACGATATCGTGCCATTCGGTTTTTTCCTGTCGTTGCCCCTGTTTGTCTCTCCAGTATTCAGAAGTCGCGATAGAAAATGAGGCTACAGCGTTGCCAGATTGAGTATATCGGATCTCTGGGTCACGACCCAGCCTGCCGATCAGCATAACTTTATTGAGCATATGTTCTCCTTATTTAGCGTTTTGACAGCAATCCCAAAGCTAGTCTGAGCTTGATTTCAAAGCCTTCTGCTTCTGGAGGAAGGCTTGCTAGCACGGTCAGAACCTCTTTTTCTGCAAAACCCATGTTTTTTAGGGCAGATTGTAGAGAGGCTGTTTCACCCGATGGTATGACAGATGTTGTTGCCTTGCCAGTGATCAAGGCAGATTCCAGTCCTTGGATGGGAGATTTGCTGAAGCTATCTTTCAACTCCAGGCAAAGCCGAGCTGCAGTTTTTTTGCCGATGCCTGGGACTTGACTGAGGGTGTTGACGTCTTCACGCAGGATGGCTTGAACAAGATTTCGTGGTTCAAGTACAGAAACAATGGTCAGCGCCAGTTTTGGGCCGACTCCAGAAGCTTTGAGGAGACGTTCGAACAATTGTCTTTCGGCTGTGGTCTCGAATCCATATAGGCTGATTTCATCCTCGCGCACACTGGTGTGAATGTGTAAGCTGAGTACTTCACCGATAGAGTGTCTATTACCAAGCCCTTGAGGTACCTGCACGAGGTATCCCACTCCACCACTAGTTTGTAAGACTAAGCGCTGTTCTTCTACTAGCGAAACATCCCCACTTAGATAAGCGATCATTGCATGGTTAAAGGCTTAGTGCGTTCCCTGAACAGAGCAGTACCCAGTCGAACCATTGTTGCCCCTTCTGCAATGGCGATTCGGTAATCAGAGGACATCCCCATCGAAAGTTCCGTGAAAGTGGTCAGAGTAAATTCATTGCGCAGCTTTTCAAGCCAAGTACGAAGTTGTACGAAAGTTCTACGGATTTCGTTTGCGTCATCTGTGGCTGCAGCCATAGTCATCAAACCTCTACAGCGCAGCCACTGACAACTCTGCGTTTTCTCTAATAACCTGCACAAATTGTCGTAGTCACTGACTCCACTTTTGCTGTCTTCTTGCGACAGATTGGCCTGTAGTAGAATTTGTATGGGTTGGCTTTGCAGAGCACACTGCTTTTCGAGTAATTCCAATAACTCTTGGGAATCAACGGAATGAATCCAGTCGAAGCGCCCAGGGCAGAAGCGAGCCTTGTTTTTTTGCAAATGCCCGATCAAGTGCCATTCGATACCTGGGTTCTGTAGTCTTTCAATTTTTTCTGAGGCTTCCTGAACACGATTTTCACCGAAGCGCACCTGTCCAGCTTGGAAAGCTTCTGCGATTAGTTCACTAGGATGAGTCTTCGAGACGGCAATCAACTTGATTTCTGCTGGAGAGCGACCAGCCTCTGTTGCCAATTCAGCTAGTTCAGCACTCAGTTCGGTTAGACGATCTTTCAGACTCATTGATTTGTACTGCCCTGCAACTGTTCATCCCATAGTCCAACTTTTTTGTTCCGGGCCATTGCTTCGGCAGCCAAGAATTGCTGTTCATCAGGATTGGCGCCTTCCGTTAGCAAATAGAAGGACCAGCCGTTTTGCACCATCCAGAGATTAACGTTTGTGTCGCCTGACAAAACAATACCGTTGAGCCGATAAAGCTCTTCTTGAAGCTCATACTCGACTCTGACGGATCGACCACTGAAGGACTTTCCCAACTCGAAAGCTACTTTTTTCTGGAACCATTCGTTGTATTCTTTGCCTCGGTTAATTGATAGCTTGGGAGACACATACTGTAGGTAGACTCGAATTTCCTGTCGACTTAGGTTGAGGCTACTTTTCGAGAGTTGATAAGTCCATTTTCGGAACTCACCACGATCGTCGATTCTTAGCCAAATACTCTCAGAATCTGCTACACGAGATACGACACCACTAACTATCTGACGCTGTGGGGCGTTCGTTGTTACACTATTCGTCTTATTCTTGGCTCCTTCGAATAGCCGGCTACGGATGCGCTCCGTATCAAGTAGAGAAGACTGGGCAAATGGCAGTGCTGGAAGCCAACAAGTCAGAAACAGTAGCAAAATGAGGTGCTTCATTGGGTTTCTGGTGAAAATGGGTGGATGATTTGATTCCTGATGATCAAGAATCAGCCTGCAAAAAAGTTGCATCTCTGCAGGAGTCTTCGTAGATTGGGCTTCTTGTTCTGTTCTGTCAACCACAACCATTCCCTCCATGCATAACGGTCGTAGCCGGTTACTTCGCTTATGTTTGGTTTGGCTGCTTTGTTGGGGATTTACTCATTCCCTGCAGGCCCAGCCAGCTGATCTGCGTGTTGAGGCTCGCTCCTACATCTTTGATCCTGAAACAGAAATCTATCGCTATGAAGATGCCCGCTTCGAATGGGGCACTATCGCACTTGAAGGCCAGAAAGTCGAGTTCTTGCGCAAGGAAAACCTGATCGTTGCGCAAGGGTTTGTTCGACTGCGAGAAGGTTCGATTACGTTGATTGCTGAAGGATTGGAAATCAATTTAGATGACAACTCCGGTGTCTTTCGAGAAGTCTTCTTCTTCGATGCAAAAACTGAGGCTTACATAACAGCTCGTGAGCTACGTCGTGTTCCAGAAGGACACTTCATCGGATATGACTGTACGTTCACAACTTGTAACCCTGAACAGCCTGCCTGGGAAATTCGTGGTAGTACTGTGCACTACTATCCAGAGAATTATTCTTCAGCTATTTCAACGAGTCTGCGAGTTCGGGGTGTCCCGATCTTTTACTTCCCCTATCTGGCTTGGCCTACAGTCACACGAAGGCAAACGGGTCTACTACCACCGGAGTACGCCCTACAAACCTCGAGCATTGAAAAGTTTAATCTAGGCTATCGTCTGTCCCTCCCATACTTTTGGGCGATTGAACGAGAGCAAGATCTCACGATCCGTACTGAGTGGGTACAGTTCCGAGGCTTGGGTCTGGGATTGGATTATCAGTATGCTTTCAGCGAGAATTTGCGAGGTGAGGTCAAGTTTTTGCGCTATTTCGAGCGTGATCCTCGGGATCCACAAACAGAGTCCGGCCAGCTTGCACCAGAAGATGTGAGTCCGAATACCTTGCGCCCAGAGCGCTACAAGTTGATTCTCAACCACAACCAACAGTTGGACGAGCGAAGCCGGCTGATTGTCTCTGGTCTGGTTTACAGTGATAGTCAGTTTCAGCGAGAATATGAGGGAGTTCGTAACCCTGAACCAAATTATGCACAGAGTTTTACCGGATCTGTCAACTATCAGTATAATTCTGGGAGTGTTACGCTGTCTGCATCTCAGGAGAAAGTCTTCCAAGAAATTGCCTTGCTGAACTGGGCAACCGACCCTACCCGGATTCAACGTCTTCCAGCACTCAGTTTCCAATTTAGTGAACAACCCTTCCGAACAGTAGATCTGACAACGTCTGCTGCGGGATCGCTCGTCCGCTACTTCCGTGAAGAAGGCTATAACGGGACTGGATTGGTGGTTAATCCAACACTGCGTTACCGGCGAAATATTTTCCAGTATTTCAAAGGTGTCTTGGGGCTTGGTCATTCAATATCTACTTACGACGTTTGGTCTCCCAGTGCATCTGACCCCTCTGATCAGTATACTTTCCAGATTTGGACAGCTGATGTGGAATTCAATACTACGTTATCAAGGATCTGGTCATCAGAGAGTGATCTCTATAGTCGCTTTAAGCATCTGATGACTCCCAGAATTCGTTATGACTACATTGAGGATGTACCCCAGGATTCTATTTCTGGTGTGCCATTCGGAGGAGGCATTGCTACACGTCGCCTACTTGAATTGCGATTAGATAACATTTTGCTGGCCAAGCGTCGCCAGTATGAACCGTC
>JAQWOT010000202.1 GCA_029245725.1 SAR324 cluster bacterium
CTTCGCAGGGAACAACTTCATGGATAAGTACCCTTTGGGCTCCAGAAATACTGATGCGCATGTTGATCTCATCAGGGAGACTAGTCAACGCATTTGTCTGAAGTCTCAAAAAATTTACTCAGAGGTTTCTCCATTTTTTGAGATAGAAATTTGATGAAACCATGAGGATGCCTAAGAGAATCATAGCACCACCAAACCATACCTTTGGACCGGGTTCGTCCCCCCAGAAGATGATTGCCATCAAAACAGCGAAGATGGGAGTCAAGAGGTAATATGGAGTGATGCAACTGACAGGTTGTTGCTGTAACAACCAGAAGTTGATTCCATGACCGATGATCGAGGAGAAAATTACAGCATGCAGCACGGAGATCCAATTAATCCAAGTAGCAGATTCAATTTTTTGCCAATGACCTTGTTCAACCATTATTGACAGGAAAAATATCGGCAATATTCCACATAGGCCTGTCCAAGCCTGTAGGGTCAGTGGGTTGATCCCCTTCAGTTTGTGCCGAACCATCAGACTACATATTGCCATCACCGCGGTTGCTGCTAGCATGATCACCATCGAATCCAGTTGAGTGAAGATCACTGCATCAAAGCTCATCACAGCAAATCCCAGAAAGGCGATACCTATTCCCAAACCGACGCTCCAATTGAGTTCTTCTTTCAGAAAAATCAAAGCAAGGATGGCTGAGATCGGAATGTAGGCTTGGGAGGTGAGTGCCAGGGACGCAATATCAACAGCCAGATGAAATGCGGTCATTCCTAATCCAAAGTGCAAAATCCCCATCAGGCAAGTGACCTGCAGGAATGCTTTTCGATTCTCTCTCGGGAATCCTCTCAGGAAGGGTAGTAAAAACAGGACTAAACCTGCATAGCGAATACTTAGTGATAAGTAGGGGCCGAGATGAACGACGTTCATCTTGATGGAGAGGAACCCGGAGCCCCAAGCCAGGTTCACGACGAAGATAGCCCACCAGTGTTTCGTTAACAAAGTGTTCGAATTTTTAAGGAGTGGAGACTTCGTGAGGTCAATTCGGAAGGTTCAAATTGAGGTCAAAAATAAAACTGTAAATTCAAGAGTTCGACGAGCTTTTCTAAGTGGGTTTGACATTACACGGGAACAGTGTTTTGTTGGAAAACTTTTCGCTTTTCACAAAAAATTATCTAATATTTCTAGGAAATCTAATGGCTGAAGAAATTTTAATAACAAGCCAAGCGTTTTTTCGTCATGAATGTTTGGCCGATCTGGAGAGCAGATACCTTATCCACAGACTCTGGGAGGCTATTGATCGAGATGCTCTAATTGAGAAAGTCGCCCCTAACATCAGAGTTGTCGTTACAGAGGGCTGGGCACCAGCAGAATTCCAGGGTAAATTTCCCAATTTGGCATTAATTGCAAGTCATGGAGTGGGCTATGATGGAGTGGATGTTGGAGCAGCTCAAGCAAGAAAGATCGCCGTCACCAACACCCCCGGCGTTTTGGATGATGCTGTTGCAGACCTTACGATTGGATTGTTGATTGCCGTTACTAGAGGAATGGTGGTCGGGGATCAATACGTTCGTAATGGCGAATGGCTCAAAGCCAACATGCCCTTGATGAGCCATTTGCGAGGGAGACAAGCTGGAATTCTAGGTCTGGGTCAAATCGGAATGGCTATCGCGGACCGATTGAAGGCTTTTGGTATTACAATCAACTATCACAACCGTCGGCAGCGACCAGATGTGAGCTACAATTATTTCTCATCTTTGACAGAGATGGCCGAGCAGGTGGACTTCCTGATCTTGAGTTGCGTCGGTGGAGAAGCAACCAAGAAGATTGTCAATCGGCAAGTCCTGGAAAAACTTGGGTCAGATGGTGTGCTGATCAATATTTCACGTGGATCTGTTGTCGATGAAAATGACCTCGTTGCCTGTCTCCAAGAGGGGAAGCTTGGTGGGGCAGGTTTAGATGTATTTGCAAACGAGCCAAAAGTGCCAGAGCCCCTATTAAAGATGCCCCAAGTAGTCTTGCAACCCCATGTTGGTTCTGCAACTGTGCAAACTCGCATCGCCATGGGGCAGCTCGTGGTAGATAACGTAGATGCTTACTATGAAAATAAACCACCGCTGACACCAGTTCCCACAGTTTAAAATTATTGACCTCTTTCTATTAAAGCATCATGGCTCTTTTTGCTGAACGTAACCAAAGAATTGGTTCTGAAAATGCCTTTAAAGTGGGACCACACATTGTTCGTGTTGGTCAGTCTCGGGGTCCTGTCGTGAAGTTGAACCTGGGAGAACCAGACTATGATCTCCCCAAGGCTGTTAATGCCGAGATTAAACGACAACTTGATGCTGGAAATACGCACTATTGTGACCCTCAAGGTACACCAAACTTACGTAGCGCCATCAGTGAATACGTAAATCGAACGAGAGGTCTCAACACAACACCGGGGCATGTTGTGGTCTTTCCGGGCGGTAAACCTTCGATTGGCTTGACCCAGCAAATTTATTGTAATCCTGGTGATGAAGTGATTTATCCAAGCCCAGGATTTCCGATCTACGAGTCATTTATTAGTTACGTCCAAGCTGTTCCTGTCCCCTTACATTTGGATGAATCAGCTGGATTCACTTTTACGACTGAGCAACTTGCAGAATTGATTACGTCAAGGACCAAGGTAATTTATTTGAACTTCCCCTCAAATCCTACTGGTGGTGTGGCAAGTCAATCTCAGATTGAAGAAATCGCAGATGTGATACTTCGCAAGGCTCCACCTGATGCAAGAGTGTACTCTGATGAAATCTATGAAAGGATAGTTTTTGATGGTCAGCAGCATTACTCAATTCTTCAAGTACCAGGGATGGCAGAACGAACGATCCTAGCAAGTGGGTTCTCCAAAACCTTTGCCTGGACGGGTGGTCGAATTGGCTATGCTGTGCTACCCACTGTGACGGAAGTAGAGATGTTCAAAACATTAAATATCAACTACTTCTCATGTGTTGCGCCCTATAATCAAGAAGCAGCTGTGGTAGCACTTACTGACGAAACAGTGGAACAAGAAGTTCTGGAGATGGTAAGAACTTTTGAAGAGCGAAGAGATGCTGTGCTGGAAGATTTACGAGCCATTCCAGGTGTAGAGTGTCAAAAGCCAGGAGGGGCCTTCTACCTTTTCCCTAATATTGAAGGAGTCTGTAAGTCTCTGGGTTTAATTGATTATCATTCACATCTGAATGATGTAGCCAAAAAGGAAACTTCCCCTGCGGGCCTGTTTCAAATGTTCGCTTTGTACGATCATCAAGTAGCGGTTTTGGATCGGCTCTCTTTCGGTCGAATTGGTGCAGATGGCAAGCATTTTCTAAGGCTTTCCACAGCTTCTCAACTTGGTGTTCTGAGAGATGGGGTACAGCGATTGAGAGATGCTGCACAAGATCAGGCAGGACTAGAACAGTTTTTGAAGGAGCGGCCGGACTTAAATCAATAAATTCAGATTAACAATCAATTTCAGTATTTTAGATAAAAAAATGGATTAAGTTTATTTGGTTTGACAAATCAAAAGCTATCATTTACTTTAACGTTAAAGTAAAGTAAAAGCACTACAATAAAAACATGAAGAAAAAAATAACAATTCGCGAGGTAGCGGAAGCGGCCAAAGTAACGATGATGACTGTCTCTAACGTTGTCAACGGTAGAACAGATCAAATGAGCAAGGAGACAAGAGAAAAAGTACAAGTAGCCATTGAACAGCTTGATTATAAGCCTAATCATGCGGCAAAGACATTAAGAACAAAAAGTAGTTTATCAATTGGAATGGTGATCTTGGATGATGTTCCAGAATTTTTGGCTGACACTTATACCTCCCAAGTAGCTTCTGGATTAACGAATTATTTAGCTGATCGAAATTATAGCCTTATATTGCAAGGAATTAGATCACAAAGCATCCAGACAAAAAGCATTTTGGAAGAGATTCATGCGGATGGGATTTGTGCAATTTTATCTGGTAGTAAAGAAAAAAGAGAGAAAATAATTAAAAAGATTTTAAACCTAAATTTACCTTTTGTTCTTATTCAAGAGAAATATCCTGACAAAAGAATTTACAGTATTATTCAAGATGATTTTAAAGCAGGGAAATTAATTGCAGAATTTTTGGTAAACAAAGAGTGTAAAAAATTTATATTTCTGGCACCCAAACAAAATTGGCCAGCTATTGAACAAAGAATTCTGGGTATAAAAAAAATATTATCAGAGAATAATTTAAATATTGAAATTGTTGAATGTGGAGACGAAGGACTGAGCGATACTAAATCAGCAGTTCTAAATTATATTGAAAGACAAGGTCTTCCAGAAGCGATTATAAGTGGCAATGATAAAATGGCGATGGCTGCAATAAGAATTTTAAGTGAAAAAGGAATTAGTGTTCCAGATGATGTGAAAATCACTGGATTTAATGCATTTGAAACTGCCATGTATATAACACCAAATTTAGTGACTATTCAATCAAAAGCTTACGAAATTGGTGTAGAAGCAGGAAGAATTTTAATAGACTCAATTAAGAGCAAGATAATTGAAAATAATGAAATTATATTTCCTGTAAGTTTAGTTGTTGGAGAATCAGCTTAGTATGATTAATTAAAATATATTGATAGATGGTTAAAAATGAATGATTTGATCGAAAATGAATTAAGGGAACTATTCTGCTCATTAGTCTCAGATGTGTTAGATGAATTAGGCTATGAAAATCAAGCTTTCCCCCACTATATTCGACCATTGGACGAAAACTTACGTCTAATTGGTCGTGCGAGGACGATGCTGTATACAGATATTTATGAAAGACCCAGAAAAAATGAAAACCAATACGAATTGGAAATTAAATTAGTGGACAGCCTCCAACAAGGAGATGTTGCCGTCGCAGCTTGCGGTAGTTCAAATCGTATTGCCCCGTGGGGTGGGTTGTTAAGTACCGCTGCAAGGGTGAAAAAAGCGAATGGGGCCATAATGGATGGGTTTGTCAGAGATGTTCAGCAGATTAAGAAGATTGGCTTTCCAGTATATGCCGCTGGCATTGCTCCCCTAGATAGTAAGGGAAGGGGAAAGGTGATTGAGATCGATGCGCCTGTAGAGTGCGCAGGTGTGAGAGTGTGTCCCGGCGACATTATTTTTGGTGATGCTGATGGGTGTGTTGCTATTCCACAGCAAATTCTTTCTGAAGTTCTTTCTTGTAGTTCTGAAAAATTAGAATCTGAAAAAGGAACGTTATTGGCTTTAGAATCAGGCAGAAGTTTAAAAGATGTTTTTCAAGAATTTGGAGTGTTATAGTAAACTTTATCTAAATTAAGTATTGTACAGGTCAATGAAGAAAATTCTGAATATTGATGGTGTAACAGTCGGGATCGTATTTTTAGCTTTAATTCTTGTCTTTATGCTAACAGCACCAAGGGCATTTTTAAATTTTCGTGTTTATATGAGTTTCTTTGCAACTGTTCCACCACCGCTAATTATTGCTCTTGGGATCACCTTAGTAGCAGTTGCAGGTGAAATGGATCTTTCGTTCCCGTCAACTGTTGCCTTGTCAAGCTATATATTTGCTTATTTGTTTGAAAATTTTCAATTATCCTGGTTAGCATTTTTGATTGCAATTTTGGCGGGTGCAACTGTTGGCTTTGTTAATGGAATAGTTATTACAATGCTAGGAATACCATCACTTATTGCAACACTTGCGTTGTTATTTCTGTGGGGTGGTTTTGTGACTATAATTTCTGGAGGGATACAGTTAGCAATTCCAAAAATCTATGAGACACCAATTCATAATTTTTTAGTTGGTAGGTTGGAACAATTTTTTCCAGTCCAAATTTTATGGGCAATTTTAATTTCAATAATTATCTGGTTATTACTAAATCGACATAAATTTGGAGAGAATTTGTTATTCATTGGAGATAATTCAGAAGTAGCCAAAATGATGGGAATCAATGTGATTTGGGAGAAGATTAAGCTATTTACCCTGTCTGGGACATTATCTAGTGTTGGAGGTGTATTCTTGACTTTAGAAACCACTTCTTATTTTTCTAGTCAAGGGATGGGTTATCTTTTGACTGTAATTGCCGCCGTCTTCATTGGAGGCACATCAATTTTCGGAGGATCTGGCCGAGTAATTGGAACAGTGTTCGCCGTTTTCATTGTTACAGTTATTGAGGCTGGTTTAGTCGCTTCCGGAATTCAGGGTTTCTGGACCCGGTTCTTTATCGGACTGGTATTCATTTTAGCAGTCTCGATTAACACCTTGCTTGAAAATCCTGGCAAAGTTCCCCTTGTTCGATTTTTAAGAGCAAAGGGATTTTTTCAAACACTATGAAGGAGACTTGTTATGAAGAAGCTAATTTACAAGAGCATTTTTCTGTTCTGCTTTCTTTTCTACATCCCTTTCTGCGCATGGAGCGATGAACGACCAGCCATAGAAGGGGATTTGACAATTTATATGCAAATGGGCGGAAATTCCGGAGGGCCAGCAACCCTGGCTAGAGAACTCGGAGCCAGAGACGCAGCCAGAATTTTAGATGTCAACTTGATTGAACAGCACTCAGAGTGGAATCCTCAAAGAATGTTGCAACAAGCTAACGAAGCTCTCGCAGCAGTGCCAGATGCTATCATTGTCATGGGCCATCCAGGTACTAAATCAATGACGACTTTTCTCCAAAAAGCGTCCAGAGATGGAGTAAAAGTCATTGTTGGTAACAATAACTTACCTGGATCAGGGCGAAGTTATTTTGGTTTGGATAATTATGAGGCAGGGGTCAACCTTGCTGAGTTGACGCTCCAAGAAGGCAGATTAGGCCAAAGTGATCACGTTGTTGTTTACGGTGCTTTTATCGAAGGAGCACCAGGTGAATTGGTTGCAAGAGGATCCTTGAAAGCCCTTGATGAAGCTGGAGTCAGTTACGATAAGCTCCAGTGGTCAAATGAAGCTGTTCAGGATCCATCATTGGCTGTGCCGGTTTTGGTAAGTTACCTAGAAGCCAATCCCAAAACTCGAGCCATTATTGTTCCAGGTCACGGGGGTATAACAGCATTTCTCGGTAAAGTCCTCCGTGATGCTGGCAAAAACGCAGGTGAGGTAGTCACCTCAGGATTTGATATTTCTCCTGCTGCTATTGACGAAGTAAAACGTGGTTACTTGTCGCTTGTATTGGATCAGCAGCCGTATTTGCAAGGATTTATGCCGGTTGTTTCAGCAGTCCTTGAAGTGAAATACGGTTTGGGGAATCTTTTCCTCAACACTGGTGGTGGTACGGTAACAAAAGATAATGTTGCCATGATTGAAAAACTTGTCTTACAAGGTGTCAGATAATTTATTGTTGCCAGCTGATTTAAGCAGTATTTGAATTGGCTGGCAGATGAAATTCAGAATTAGAAATCAAGAGAAAAATTGAATTCGATTGTTGCACTCAAAAGTGTTTCCAAATCATATGGGCCTGTTCTGAGCTTGAAGCCTACAAATCTTGAAATTGGAAAGAATGAAATTGTTGGTTTAATTGGTGACAACGGGGCGGGTAAGTCTACGCTAATTAAATTGATTACCGGCTTAGAGTCACCAACTTCAGGAGAGATTTTCATTAAAGGGAAAAAGATTAATCTCAATAAATACTCAGTAAAAATCTCTCAAAAGCTGGGAATTGAGACAGTTTATCAAAAATTGTCACTCTGTGAAAAACAACCATTGTGGAGAAATTTTTTTGCTGGAAGACCGATTACCAATGCTTTCGGATTGATTAATGTAGAAAAGCAGCGAGAAATCACTGCAGAGATTATGAAAAGTACAATTGGTTTTCGTAGTGAAGGCATCAATGTAGATACTCCAGTAAGTTTTCTTTCTGGTGGAGAGAGACAGGGTGTCGCCATCGGAAGAGCAATGTATTTCGAAAGTGACCTGATCATTCTAGATGAACCAACAGTAGCACTGGCTATCTCTGAAGTAGAGAAGGTTCTGAGATTCGTGGACAATATAAAAACTAAAGGGAAATCATGTATATTCATTGAACATAACATCCATCATGTCCATGAAATTTCAGATAGAATTATCGTTCTGGATCGAGGAGATGTAGTTTTGAATTGTGATAAAAATTCAATAGAAATTGGTGACTTAATTCAATTTCTAAAAGAACTTCATTTCCAAAAAGAAAAGAAATAGAAACTGTACCGGGAATTTAAATCTAAGCAGATATTCTTACATCCAAAGCAATTAGAGAGAAATTGATCCCAGAAATCCACCAACAAGAATTTCAGGGCTTGTTTGGAGTTGCTGTCGCTGAAATCAACCCACCTACAGGAATGTATTCACGCACATGGGGATATTCCGAACATGATGTTGCTGATGGAATCCATAGGCCCCTACGAGCCTCCTGCCTGACAATTTCAGGAGCCTCAGAAAAAGAAAATCTGACCCTATTGGCCTTGGATCTGATGGCATGGCTTTCCAGTGAAGATGAAGAATGCATCAGAGTCCCCCTTGAAGAAGAATTCAAACTAAAGCCAGGTTCTCTTCTCACTCACCTATCTCATAGTCATGGCGCACCTTTTACAGAACCTCTTTTAGCAGATGCACCTGGAGGCCATTTAATCCGGGGCTACAGAAAGCAAATTCTGAAGACGTGTCGTCAGCTAATCTCAGAAGCTTTTGAGAACAAAAGAGTCTGTGTGCTGAGTTGGGGGGTTGGTCGTTGTGGCATGGCTTTCAATCGAGATCTGACTCTCCCAGAGACGGGTGATCACGTTGTAGGAATTAATCCGTCTAAAGTTGCAGACGACACACTACTTGTGGGCAGGATAACTGAGCAATCAGGTGTTCACGTTGCGAGTTTGGTCCATTATGCAGCACACCCCACGTCCTTGGGAGGAATGAACCGTCTGATCTCACCTGATTATGTTGGTGCTATGAGAGAATTGGTAGAAAGAGATACCAACGGAGCACCCTGCATCTTTCTTCATGGTGCCGACGGGGAATTGGCTCCTCGAAGATGCTACGAAGAATCAACTGAGGCAGCAGATCAAAATGGTAGGGAATTAGGCTATGCCGCACTTTCTACGCTGTCTGGTTTGATGCCATCCGGACAGAAGATGGTTTTTGACAAGAAGGTAGAATCTGGGGCAACACTGGGACTATGGAAATATGAGGATAAGCTGCCAGACCACGAGATTGACATGATAACAGAGACCCTGGAATTGAAGCTTGGGGATATACCTTCTGTTGATACCTTCAAAAAATTAGTAGAAGCAAAAAGTGGGTTCGAGAAAGAACGCGCGCAAAGAGGGTTAGCCTTAAGAGAAAAACTCGGAGACTCATCAACCTATGATTTCCCAATTTATGTTTGGAAATTAGGAAAAACTATAATGGTTGGTGCACCGATAGAATTTTATAACGAATTCCAGATTTTTTTGAGGCGACAGTTTCCGGAAAATCTGATCCTAGTTCTTGATATCTGCAATGGATTTTTAAACTATTTGCCAAGGAAAGAAGAGTTTGCTAGAAAAACCTACCAAGTCAAAATAGCCCTGTTTGCCCAAGAGAGTGAAGAGAGAGTACGCACAAAAGTTGTTTACTTAATAAATCAATTACTAAACATAAACTAACTATTAATAAATTAACATGGCCCTTAAACTTGAAGTAAGAATCAAACATAGCTTCTGATTATTTATGGAAAATAAACGTAGCATTATCAACAATTGTCCTTGCCTTTTGGGATAGCCTAGCCTAGCTTCCCGCGAGTACTTGGGTCATGGTGGCCCAAGAAAACTAATTTACCATAGGCTGAATAGGAAGAGGAGATTCGCATGGAAAAATTGAATGAAAATCAACCGACCAGCATTTTTGAAGAGACAACCGATAAAGGTGTGACTCGGCGGCAGATCATCAAAACTGGCGCAGCGGCTGCAGGTGCGGTTGCCTTGATGGGAGGGTTCCCGTACATCAGCAGTGCCCAGAACAAAACTTTGACAATCGTCCGTGGAACGCACTTTATTCCAGAAGCACAGGAAATCGCCAAGCAACAAGCCGAGGAGTTTGGAAAGCAGGCAGGGGTGAAAGTGAATGCAGACTTCCTGAACTGGCCCGATCTACAGCCGAAAATTGGAGCTGCTTTGCAGGCAGGAGGAATTGACGTTGTTGAACTATGGCCTATCCAAAACCATCTCTATGGCACTAATCTTGTCGATATGACGGATGAAGCGGAGGAAGTAGGTGCTCGTGGTGGTGGATTCGAGGAATATGTTCTCAACTCTGCAAGTGTGAATGGGCGTTATCTGGGAATTCCCCATGGGGATTCGGGAGGGACTATTGCTTATAGAATCAGCGCCTTCGAAAAAGCAGGTGTGAAAAATGCTGCCGACGGATCTCTACTGGATATGACTTGGGACGACTATTTTGCAGTTGCCAAGGAAACTAAGAAAATGGGTATGCCATTTGGTCAGTCTTTGGGACATAGCTTAGGTGACCCGATTGGCTTCTGTTATCCATACATGTGGTCTTCAGGAGCTCTCGAAGTAGCGGATGATGGGAAAACAGTACTATTCGATACTCCAACCTTCGAATACGCTTTGAACAAGTTCGTTCAAGCTTGGAAGGATGGCTATGATGAGACTGGTACCTCCTGGGATGATAGCAGTAACAACCGTGCTTACTTGAGTGGAAAGATTGCTTCCACCTTCAACGGTTCAAGTATCTACTACGCTACCAAGAAAAGAGATGACGGTGGGGCAATGATGAATGACACCCACCACATGTTGATGCCAAAGGGGACCGCAGGCAGGTATTATGAATCAGGTTCTAGAACGTTGGCTGTTCTTAAAAATTCACCAAATACCGATGTAGCCAAAGAATATTTGAAGTGGTGGTTCCAACCAGAGAACTATTATAAGTGGTGGAGCATCCAGGAAGGATATCAAATGCATCATGTCAAGAATCTTGCCAATGACCCTGTTTGGAACAGCGACCCCAAAATGGGTGCGTTCCGAAAGATTCCTGGCCTTGGTCGATTGAGAGGTTTTGCTGGAGATCCAAATGAAAAAGCTGGTTTAGCCGCTTCTAAATACGTCATTGTTGATACTTTTGCCAAAGCTGTTCAATCTGGCGATGCCAAAGACGCACTAAAATGGGGCCAGCGGCAGCTTGAGCGTATCTATCGCTGATTCGTAGCTTCATTAATCCTGAAAAAACTCCTCCGAATAAAAAATGTTTGGGGGAGTTAATCTTGAATCCCTCCCATCAAATTTTGCCCCTCAAAGTATGAGTTCGTCTTCCATACGATTCGATAATTTTTTAGATCGTGAAAGCTCTCTTGGCGTCTTATTGATGCTGCCAGGATTAACTATTTTGGCTATTTTTTTAGCCTATCCATTTGCACTAGGCATCTGGCTTTCATTGACAGATACACGTATCGGTATGCCAGGCGAATTCATTGGTCTGTGGAATTATATTGATCTACTTGAAGACGATATATTCCATCAGACGGCATGGAATACGATGGTTTATGCCTTAGTTACGGTTCCCTTCAAAGCTGTTTTAGGTCTTGGATTGGCGCTGGTACTGAATAATCGCATCCGATTCAGCAACCCCATCCGTGCCTTTATCATGCTGCCTTGGATTGTCCCAACTGCCCTGAGTTCATTGGGATGGTTCATGATCTTTGATCCCGTCTTTAGCCCAATCTCCTGGTTGATGATCCAGATGGGATTGGTCGAATCAAATATTAATTTTCTCGGCGATCAAGTTTTAGCAGTTTCTGCAATTTGTTGGGTTAACATCTGGCGTGGAATTCCATTTTTTGGAATCAGTATCTTGGCGGGATTACAGGCAGTACCCCATGAACTTCATGAGCAAGCAGCGATTGACGGAGCGAATAAGTATCACAGATTTATGAATGTGACTTTTCCTCACATCAAGGGAATTATCATGATCACAAGTTTGCTTTCTATCATCTGGACCTTTGCTGATTTCCAGTTGATTTATATTCTTACCAAAGGGGGCCCGGCCAATCAGACTCATATCTTTGGAACTTATGCATACCAAGTAGGGATGTCCGCGACTGAAATTGGTATGGGTGCAGCGATTACTTTGTACATGTTCCCAATCCTCGCCTTCTTCAGCATTTTCCTTCTTCGTTACATGAAAAAATCAGCATGATGGTTGGCAGCGAAAGTCATAGGACACTACAGATTTATATTCCCCTGATCATTTTTGGGCTGTTGCTGCTATTCCCTTTCTATTGGATGACAATCGTATCTTTGAAGCCTTCATCAGACCTCTTTGATATGAATTTCAATCCATTCTGGGTCCAACGGTTTACCTTCGAGAATTATACTTATCTTTTTGAGAACACTGAATTTTGGAGTTGGTTGTGGAATACGATGATCATCGCGGTCGTTTCCACGGCTTTATCCATTTTTTGTAGTATTTGTATTGGCTATGCGCTGGCGAGGTTGAGGTTCCCAGGAAGTAATTTTATGGGGATTGGCATCTTTTTGGTTTATCTGGTACCGCCGACTCTTCTGTTCATTCCAATGGCTCAGGTCATTGGCGCACTGAACCTGTTTAATACTCATTGGTCTCTGATTCTGACATATCCCACTCAATTGATTCCCTTCGCCTCTTGGCTTTTGATGGGTTACTTTTTGACAATACCCAAAGAGATTGAAGAGAGCGCCTTAATGGATGGTTGCTCAAGAATTCAGATCTTGATCAGGATTGTCCTCCCTCTATCTGTTCCGGGAATTCTTTCAGCAACGATTTTTTGCTTCACACTCTGCTGGAATGAATTTCTCTACGCATTGATCTTCATGTCTTCTGGCGACATGAAAACCATCCCTGTCGGAACTGTCAGCGACCTGATCAAAGCGGATACCCTCTTCTGGGGATCTCTGATGGCTTCAGCGCTACTTGGATCCGTTCCAGTAGCCTTTATCTACTCCTTCTTCGTTAAGTACTACGTCTCTGGACTGACCGCAAGTGCGGTTAAGGGCTGAGAATCAAGGCATATCGATAACAATCTTTACAGCGTTATCCTTGGCATTTTGATGCAGCTCATAGGCTTCCAAGACTCTGTCAAAAGGGAAGCGGTGTGTCAGGACAGCAGCAACATCCAACGAACCTGCAGCAATCAAATCCAGAGCTTGGAGGGTAGAAGTGTGTCCGGGTTCACTATTGGCGTGAACAATGGACTTATGCTTTAAGCACTTTGTGAAAATCCTTCCGTAGTGCACGTTGATAGGTTCGTAAGGAACTCCAAACTGTAAGAAAAATCCAGAATCAGGTCTCGCTAACTCGATCGCCAGATTGATGGATGATTCCCTGCCAGCTGCTTCCACAACAATGTCGACTAATTTCTCATCGTTGATTCCCATAATTTGCTCAACAGGATCTGCTTCTCGAATATTGATGATATCGGTAGCACCGTATTGTTGAGCAAGTTGTAGACGATTAGATTTTGGGTCAAGAGCAATCACCTTGGCAGCTCCAAGCCGTTGCAATACAAAGTCAAACCAGAGTCCAGCAGTTCCCTGCCCCACCACTGCAACTGTCTTGCCGATCACACTTGGTAGTTGCTTACAGGCATACAGGACGGTTCCGAGTTGCTGAGCCATCAACAATTCTTCTCTAGTTTTTCCACTGGGAAGCTTCAACAAGTTTTTTTGTGGAGTCAAGTAGCGTTCAGCCATAGCTCGATGGTCTGGAGCAATGGCAAGAACAAAGTCCCCAACTTCATGTCCTTCCACTCCTGGACCTAGCTCCAAAATTTCAGCAATCACTTCGTGCCCTGTCGTGCCAGGTGGAAAGGGATACGCTGCATCTGGAGCATGACTCAACATCCAGACATCACTTCCACAAAGCGTTACATGGCGGGGCTGAACGATCGCATGCCCCTCCATCAGTTCAGGTGAAGTTGTTCTAATAAACTCTGCTTTTCCACGAGCCACTACTTGTAAGGCATCCATCTTGGCTGTCATTTGTTAACCTAAAAGTGTTGTGAATGAATAGATTGATTGAGATCCAGGTTTGGTAGTCAATTGACACAAGCTATGGCAAGGTTTGAAGCTTTGCAAAGTAGCGATTCACTCCAAATGGACGGTTGGGTGGTCAGCAAAGCAAAGGTCATATCCCGCTTGGGATCAGCCCAGAAAACAGTGCCTGTTGCTCCACCGTGTCCAAAACTTCCTGGTGAAAGGAAGTCCCCGAAGAATCCCCAACAAGATGAGGGCGCAAGTCTCCAGCCGAGTCCTCCACGAATCATCACTTTTTGATCATTTGGGACCAAAGCCATGGGACTAGTTTGATCTAGAATCATTGTTTCAACAGTACTTCGGCTAAAAATTCGCTTACCTTGGAACTCACCACCATTCAGTAGCATTCTCAGAAAACGAGTCAGGTCTTCGACAGTTGAGAACATACCACCCCAAGCGGCACCCAAATTGCGCCAGTAGGGGCTATTCCAGCCCCAATCAACTCCTACCTGTTCTGGAGGGAGTTTCACGATGGACACCCTTTCTTCTTGCAACCCGTCCATCGCTAAGGCTGTATCCTTCATTCCTAAGGGTTCGATAAACACTTCTCTGAGAAATTCTTTGAGGGACATTCCGCTGACTCTGTGAACAACCTCTCCAAGAATCGCTAAACCGGTACTTTGATACTGAAGCCCAGTCCCAGCAGGAAAGTCTAATTTCAACTGGCAGATCCGCTCTATGAACTCAGACATTGGAGCATGTCGTTCACGCAAGCTCTGATTTTCTGGAAGCATGTCTGGTAGCCCAGAACTGTGAGTCATCAAATGTCGAAGCGTGATGTTTTCTTTTCCAGAATTGCCGAACTCAGGGAGGTAATGACAGGCTGGATCATCTAGTAAGAGTTGACCACGTTCTGCCAGCAATACTGTAGCAGCGACGGTAAACGGTTTTGTGATCGAGGCTACCAGAAAGATTGAATCTTGTTGCATTGGATCAGCAAGATTAGGCTTAAAACGTCCAAAAGCCTTTCTGACAGTAAGCTTGTCTCCAACCGAAAGTTGCACTGCTGCACCTGGGATTTCATCTCTTTGGACAGTTCCCTCCAAAAAGTTATAAAGCCGATCGAGTCGATGATGGTCCAGTTTTGGGCTCACAGAATTGCTTGATGAAACATAGATAGGTTCAAAAGAATATTTCTAACCAGGGAAGTTAACCAACCCTCCATCCACACAGAGGACCTGCCCATTGATGAATTTTGCTTGGTCAGACACCAAAAACGCGACAGCATCTGCAATCTCACCTGGCTCTCCATAGCGAACCAGGGAAGCTTTTTGGGAATCCATCATCTCTGGATCAACAACTCTTGTAGCTTCAAAACGTGCAGTCTTTGTAGGTCCGGGGGCAACACAATTTACTCGAACCCCATGTTGCTTGAGTTCTGTGGCGAGACAACGAGTGTAGTGCGTGACAGAAGCTTTTAGAATTCCGTAAATTGCCCCTTCAGATACACCTAATTGTCCTGCTACAGATCCAATATTGACGACAACTCCGGATTTCCGATCTCGCATCGCTGGGATGAATGCTTTGCAAACATTGATGGTTCCAATCAGGTTGTTGTTAATCAGCGCGTGTACATCTTCGATAGGGATATCCAGTGCATTATTGGGTGAGGGTTTGCCACCACTTGCCCCGATGTCACCTCCAGCACAATTGACAAGAATGTCCACCTTTGGGAATTTTTCTTCAATCCTAGTGCACATTGCGGCTACAGCTTGGACATTTCCGATATTTCCGGTCACTGCCAGTACTTCAACACCCTTCTTTTTAAATTCTTTGACAACCTCTCCAAGGTTCTGGGCCTCCTTGTACTTTTCTGGTGCATCCCAGCTGATGTCATGCAGAACAATGTTTGCTCCTTGATCGGCTAGTCTTTGAGCCATTACTTTGCCTAGTCCTCGGCCTGAACCTGTAACGAGCGCAGTTTTTCCTTGTAGACTACTCATTTGAGGTTTTTATATTCCCAGTTTTTTCATATTTGCAAAGCTTTTGCGGTACATTTGGAGTTCATAATCCACCAGCTTGCTGTCCTCACCTTTTTCCCATGGCGTACGGTAGTCCTCTTTGTCGGATAGTTGGTTTTTCTGAGTTGCTAATAGACATTCAGCCAGCTCAGTTGCAGATTTTGCTGGATAGCCCCACCACCAATCTTCTTTAAAGAGTTTGACGTGTCGAGCCTCAAGTGCCCCTGGCTCCAGTACCGCAGTTAGTTGATTTTGGTGTTTACCAATTTCTTTGAAGACTTCATCAAATGGCACAGCTCCCTCTCCGATCGTACAGCGTACCAGTCGAAATCCTTCATTGGTGAACTGCACCCGATAGTCCTTGAGTTGTAAATGTATAACGTGAGGTGCAGCAGTTTTCGTAAATTGATTAGGGGATTCAGCCACTGGAAAGGAGTTGCCAGTGTCGTAAGTAATTCCAACCCCAGAGGTCATTTCACAGAATTCCACGAGTTCTGCGGAAGTAAAATCTTGATGATTTTCGATAGCAATCATCAAACCTGCATCAGCAGCGGGTTTACCAAATTCAAGGATCTTTTTTCGAACCGCTTGGCACAGTTCATTCCAATCAGTTCGGAAGGCTCTCCCACCACAAAGCACGTTGGTCAAAGCAAAGCGGATTGTTTTTGCCTCGAGCAGTTGCGCTGACCTAAAAACATGGCCCGTCTCCTCAAGAATATAGCCTCCTGAAATGACGGGAGTTATTCCTCTCTGGTCTAAGCGATCCTTCAAACTTTGGAATTCATTGCCGGAAAACTCCTGTAACCAGGGATCAAAGATTTCCAAGGACTTAGCACCAAGTTCTTCGGCAATCTGTAAATACCCTTCCAAACCTGTCCCATTTGGATTTTGTCTGGCAGTGCCTCGTCCTTGCAAACCAAGGTAATAGGTCATTCCATAAGGATTGAGCCCCAGTTTGAATAGCGGCCAAGAAGAATTCGTCATATGAACCTTAGTAGATTGAGAAATCTTTCCAAGATTGACTAAAGGGTTGTTGAGATGAGCCTAGCTACGATCTCGAACCAAGCGATGGTGGGCAGGTGAGAATTCTTCCATTCCACCAATATTTCCGTAGCTTTGATCAATCCACTCCAACGGATATCCGTGCTTGAAGTTAGAAACTTCCTCCAACCGATTCCAGTGATCTGCTTCGAGATCCCAATCTGCGACTGCCAAAACATCTTCAATCTGTGCGACCGTTTTGGGGCCTGAAATGACAGATGTAACTCTACGATCTCCAAGGAGCCAAGCAGTAGAAAGTTGGCTCGGAGGCTTCCCAGTCACTTCTCCCAATTCAACTAGTGCCTCCACGGTGTCAAAGGCGTGATCATGGAAATATCGCGGAATATCAACACTTTTACGGAAAGAAATTCTGGATCCCTCTGGGATGTCACCTCCCCGTTGGTATTTGCCGCTTAAAAACCCACTTGCTAGTGGACTCCAACAAAGCATCCCCAATCCTTGATCGGCACAGGCTGGAAGAATCTCTCGTTCAATATCACGGCGAACCAGGTTATACATGTGCTGAGCGCTGATAAACTTTTCCAAGTTCATCTTTTCTGCAATCGAGTTGGCTTTGACTATTTGCCAAGCGTAGTAGTTACTGCAACCTATGTAGCGAACTTTGCCTTGCTGAACTAGGTCATCCAGGGTCCGCATGGTTTCCTCCATGGGAGTGAACCAATCTGGGCCGTGCACTTGGTAAAGGTCGATGTAATCAGTTCCTAATCTTCGCAAGCTTGCTTCCACAGCTTCCAAAATGTGCTTGCGGGAACTACCGCTACCATTTGCACCTTCCGTAGTTCGAAACCAGGCTTTGGTTGCAATGACTAGTTCATCACGATTATGGGATTTGATCGCTTTGCCTGTCATTTCTTCTGAAACCCCGGCGCTGTACATATCTGCAGTGTCGAGAAAATTCCCTCCGACACCGACAAAGGTATCAACAATGCGTGAAGCCTCATTTTGGTCACAGCCCCATTTTTCCATTCCAAATGTCATCGTGCCTAAACAGATTCTGGAAACAAGCAGACCTGATCTCCCAAGATAACGATATTTCATTGGGTACTCCTAATGCCTCTGAAAAATTTTATTTGCTAATGACTGTCAGCGTCCACCTCCGACATCCAATGTGGATGCGGTGACGTAGGATGCTTCGGGGGATAATAACCACATGATAGCTTCTGCTACTTCTCCTGGTAGTCCACCTCGTTTCATTGGAACAACGTTTTCCAATCGTTTCACACGATCTGGGTCACCCAAACTTGCGTGAATATCTGTATAAATTAGTCCTGGGCGGATCCCATTCACTCGAATTCCCTCATTCGCGACCTCCTGGCCCAAGCCATTTGTAAAGGTGTCGATGGCTCCTTTGCTGGCTGCATAATCTAAAAATGAATTAGGCCCCCCCATCTTGGCTGCTGCGGACGAAAGATTTACGATAGCTCCTCCAGAACCACCTAATCGAGTAGACATTCTTTTGACGGCTTCTCTCGCACACAGTACTGCACCAAGAATATTCACATCAAAAAGTTCCTGCAAACGCTCCCTTGTCATTTCAACAAGTGGTTTTGGAGGTTGGATGATTCCAGCATTGTTGACGAATGCAGTAAGAGTCCCCAGTTGCTGGTCCACCTGATTGAACATCTCAATAATCTCTGATTCTACGCTCACATTCGCTTGAATGATGATCGCTTTTCCACCTCCATCATTGATTTCATCCATCAAGTTTTGCGCAACATCTGCTTGTTTCTCGTAATTGATTGCAACCGCATAGCCGTGCTTGGCACCCAGACGGACTGCTGCGGCACCAATTCCTCTGCTTCCCCCTGTAACTAACATGACTTTGTTCATCAAGAATCCCTCATTTGATATGTATCTTCAAAATTTTGAGTAGTGTTTATCCACGACCAATGAACGGCATCGTAGTGGCCATCACAGTGACAAACTGTACATTTGCTTCCAAGGGCAATTCTGCCATATATAGGACAGTTGTCGCCACATTTTCAACGTCCATTCTAGGCTCAATTCGAACACTGCCATCAGCCTGAGGTACACCTGTTGTCATCCGGTCAGTCATCGGAGTAGCGGCATTTCCAATATCAACCTGTCCGCAAGCAATGTTGAAGGGACGGCCATCCAAGGAAAGTGATCGGGTTAACCCTGTAATTGCGTGTTTTGTTGCCGTGTAGGGCGCAGAGCCCGGACGAGGAACATAGGCAGATATGGAACCGTTGTTGATGATGCGACCACCCTGTGGATTCTGACGCCTCATTTGTGCAAAAGCCGCCCTTGCACAGAGGAAGGAACCTGTCAAATTGACATCAACTACTTTGAGCCAGTCCTCGATTGGGGTTTCATCGATGGTTCTTGATGGGCTTCCCATTCCAGCATTATTGAAAAGGACATCAATTCGACCCCACTTCTTAACAACATTTGTAAACGCAGCATCGACAGCTTCAGGTTGACTTACATCACAGGGTAAAACGAGAGCATTCTCTGCCCCTGCTGCGGTTTCATCCAGGAGTTCCTGACGTCTGCCGAGAAGCGAAACTTGGTAACCTTCGGTTAAAAATCGTTGAGCGACTGAACGCCCAACACCGGTCCCAGCCCCGGTAATGATGGCAACTTTGGTACTATTTTTTGAAGACATGGTTTACCTGTAATGAAGTTGAAAAAAATGATGGAACAAGAAATCAGCGGAAGGATTGCCCTGGCCGGAGTAAGTGATCATTTACACAGTTTCTCAACTTGTTATCTTTGAGATATTGAAGAACCGTTTCTACAGATTTTCGTCTTAGGTCTAGCGCACTATCATCGCTGTACCAAGCTGTATGGGGAGTGACGAGAAGTCGTTGTTGAAGCCAAGTTTCGTTGTTTTGAAGAGCCTGCAATAATCTTGGCATCGGATTTGGCGGCTCTGTTGGAAAAACATCGATTGCCGCTGCACGTAGATAGCCATCTTTGAGGACATTATAAACGCCATCTAAATCAAGAATAGGCCCCCTTGCTGTGTTGATCAGAATCGAGTCTTTGGGCAATAACCTTAGCAATTTCTCATTGATTATTCCGTGAGTTTCTTTAGTCAGAGGTGTGTGGATGCTTAGGATATTGACCTGGCTACAGAGTTCTTCAAGGCTCTCAACCCTCTCAATTCCGACACCAATTTCGTGTCCTCTTGGCAAATAGGGGTCATAAATCACCACTCGCATCCCAAATGCTTTGGCTCTGAGCGCAGTTGCAGTGCCTATCCTTCCCATACCCAATAATCCAATACTTCTTCCGCGGAGTCTTCGTCCTGGGGGAACCTTCAAATGACTAAAATTTGTGAAGGGGTCACTCTGTACAAAGTTATGATAGGAAACGAATTGCCGCTCCAACGAGAGAATCATACCAATCGTATGATCGGCAACTTCGCTTGTTCCGTAGTCGGGAGTATTGCAAACGGCAATGCCCTTTTCGGCTGCTGATTTCAGGTCTACATTGTCGAAACCCACTCCACAGCGAACAATGATACGACAACTTTTAAGCTGGTCCATGTAGTTGGCATCGATGGTTGCGATATGCCAGACTAAGAGACCAAAATATTCAGCGAACTCTTCAGCAGGAACCTCTTCTTCCCATCGGAAGAGATCAAACTCCAGATGGTTGGTAGCAACCTCTTTCTCCGGTATACCACCATCGGTATATTGAATGTCAGGACTCAATACTCTAAAAGATCTCATCATTGATCGTTCGTCTTGAATTATGTTAGGACGTTAGCGGATTCTTTTGATGGCTTGCAGAATCTCTAATTTCAGAGATGCTTAAATTTTTTTGTAAATTTTTTCAGTAATCTGATCAAATTCGCAAACATACACGGCAATTCAAATCTTGCCAAGTCCTCATTCAACTTCATTCCAGTGTCTCTTGAGTCACATTTAGGGCTCAAGTCTGAATCTCATCCAATAGGAGTTTTTATGGCGAGGAACCATTACGATTTTACAAATCAGCGGGCGATTGTGACTGGAGGCGCCCAAGGGATTGGCCGAGCGATTGTTGATCGGCTTGTTGCAGGGAGTGCGAGGGTCGCAATTTGGGACATGGATGCTAGCCTAGCCGAAACGGTTGCGTCTGAATATCCAGAAGGACAGGTTGTACATATTCAAGTAAATGTGTCTGATCTGGATTCTGTCAACAGTGCGTGGGATTCCACGAAAGATAAATTAGGTGGTGCAGAGGTGTTGGTCAATTCTGCGGGAATTGCTGGAGATACAGCGACTGTTGAAAACTATGATTTGGCCCTATGGAAAAAAACTCTGGATATCAATTTGACCGGAACTTTTTATGTGTGTAGGGCTGTGATCACGGGTATGCGCCAGCAAAACTATGGAAGAATTGTCAATATTGCTTCGATAGCTGGTAAGGAAGGGAACCCAAATGCTTCGGCTTATTCTGCTTCAAAAGCAGGCGTGATTGCCTTGACGAAATCACTCGCCAAAGAAACCGCGGATTTAAACATTTCTGTCAATTGCATTACTCCAGCTGCAGCCCGAACAAGAATTTTTGAGCAAATTAGCGAGGAACACATTCAATATATGCTTTCAAAGATTCCTAGAGGCCGTTTTGTTCAAGTTGAAGAAATTGCTGCAATGGTCTGCTGGATTGCTTCTGAAGAAAATTCCTTTACGACCGGATCCGCCTTTGATCTCTCAGGTGGGCGAGCAACTTATTGAAATTTTCAACACTAAATATTCCGGAACTGATGACCAATCCAATTTATTCAGATCTTACGGGCAAGAGAGTGTTTATCACTGGAGGTGCCAGTGGTATCGGCAAGGCCATTGTCGAAGCGTTTTGTGCTCAAAAAGCAGAAGTGTTCTTTGTTGATTTGAACGCTGAGACCGGTCAAGATCTTTGCCAGAACTTATCAAATGCTAAGGGAAGTACTCCGACCTTTAAAGCGATCAATTTGAAGAATATTGGTGAATTACAGGGCTGGATTCGTGAAATCCACGCTCAGCATGGTCCAATCCAAGTATTGGTCAATAACGCAGCCAACGACACACGGCACAAGCTAGAAGATGTGACCCCAGAGTATTGGGATGAGCGCATGGCTACCAATCTACGACACTTCTTTTTTACTGCGCAGGCCGTTCTGCCACAGATGAAGGAAAATGGTGGTGGATCCATCATCAACTATGGCTCTGTATCCTGGATGCTCAAGCAAACGGGAATGCCAGCTTACACCACAGCAAAATCAGCGGTTTGGGGATTCACAAGATCCCTAGCCAATGAAGGCGGTGCGGATCGAGTTCGGGTCAACATGCTTGTTCCAGGATGGGTCATGACAGAGAGACAATTGACCCTTCACGTAACGCCAGAAGGGCTGAAACAATTGGAAGAGCGTCAATGCCTGCCGGATCATGTACAACCAGGCGATTTGGCACAGGCGACTTTGTTTTTAGCTTCAGACGCTAGCCGCATGATCACAGCTCAACAACTGGTCGTTGATGGTGGATGGACATGATAATGAACTCACGCTGGGGAAATGTACTAAAAGTTGTTTGGAAAGATTCACTCGAGATCAGCTTTGAGCTATTCAAGGTGATGATCCCGGTGGTGATCTTGGTGAAGATCTTACAGGAACTCGGTATGATCACAGTTCTTGGAGAGTGGTTAACACCCTTAATGCAATTCTTAGGTTTACCCGGATACACAGGATTGGTGTGGGCGACTGCGTTGTTTACCAACTTTTACGCTGCTGTGTTAGTATACATAAATCTAATGGGCGATGTTGAGACACTTAGTATCGCCCAGGTTACAGTGCTGACTTCGATGATGCTTTTTGCGCACAGTTTGCCAGTTGAACTGAGAATTGTTCAGAAAACAGGGCCAAAAATTTGGAGTATAGGGCTATTGAGAGTTGGCTCAGCGATTGTGTATGGATACATACTCCATATAGTTCAGTCTTTCATGGGATGGAATCAGCAGGCGGCCCAACTAGTTTGGCAGCCTAGTCCAATAGAACCCGGAATTGCAAACTGGGTTCTGAGCGAAATCGAAAATTTTTTTTGGATTTTCGTAATACTTGTCGGATTAGTTGCTCTGATGAAAATCTTGGATGAATCGGGCATAACTAGACTTCTTCAAACTTTGTTGGAACCTATCTTGGGAGTTTTATCAATCAGTAAACAGGCTACCAACTTAACTGTGATTGGAATAACTTTGGGATTAGCTTATGGGGGAGGACTAATTTTGAAGGAAGCAAGATCGGGATTGTTGTCAACAAAAGACATTTATTTTTCGCTTGCGTTGATGAGCATCTTCCATAGTGCTATCGAAGATACATTACTCATGCTGTTATTGGGGGCGGATTGGGTGGGCATTTTCGTTTGTAGATTCCTGTTTAGCTTCTTTGTCTTGTGGCTGCTGGTCAAAATTGTGGGCCATTGGTCAGAAGCAAGATTCAAATTTTGGTTTTGGCACCAAACAGCCTAGTAATCAGTTATATTATTAGGAATTTGTTGTTACTGATAATCAATTATGGCGACTTCCAATAACTCTGCTCAGATTTGCCATCTCTATGGCAGCTTGCATTGCGTACCTTCCTTGATTTCCCACCTTTGTCCCTGATCGTTCAATCGCTTGTTCAATCGTATCTGTAGTGAGGAGACCAAAGATAGTGGGGATGCCTGTATCTGCACCTACTGCGGCCACTCCACTGGTCACGGCTGAACAAACATGATCATAGTGCGAAGTTGCACCCCGAATTACAGCTCCTAAACAAACTATTGCGTCATATGCTTCGGTTTCTGCAAATTGACGAGCAGCTGTTGCAATTTCAAAAGCACCAGGGACTCTAGTAAGGAGTAACTCATCAGGATTACCTCCAAATTGCCGAAAAGTGTCAGATGCGCCTTCGATGAGTCGATCGACAATCATTTCGTTAAATCTTGACGCGACAAGGACGATCCTGAGCCCCTCAGCCAATAAATTTACTTTCAGTTCCTGCACAGTATTCCGATGAATCAGGATTTGGAAAGAGTATGCTCACATAATTCGCGGAGCATTCGAAAATTATAAATACCGGAGTCATGTCCGTCATTCCAGTAGAACCTTAGCGCATAATTGCCAACGAATTCACTTCGCGATGGCTGTATGTCTTGACGAATTTCAGAAGATTTTAAGATCTTCTCACCTGTGAGCTCATTTACACACAGTGCGCATGGACAGGCATCTCTCAGATCGAAATAGGGTAGCCGAGCCTCCATTCCATCCTTCCAAAGCAAATATAAATCATTTTCGACGAGGACTTTTTCTATGCGTCTTTTTCGGAGGTTTTGCATCAAGAATTCAATGGTGTTGGACGTCCCAAGTCAGATCTCCTAACTGTCGAACTCTAGCCAAACAAGCACCGTATGGAGAAGGTCCAGCCCACTCATCAGGAGAAATCATTGTTAATTGAGGATCACCAGAGTTTTCATAAAGATAGTAATCTTGATGGACTGCGGGTTTGAATCGAATGCTTGAAGATCGAATTTTCTGACGAATGTCAGCTTGCCATTCCACGAGCTGTGCTTGCTCTAATAATAGGTGCGCTTGAGCCTGCAAGCGAGCAGCTTCATGGTTAGCTGTATCGTTTGTCCGAGCTAATCCAGCATCCAACTGGATGGTGGATTCAGTGATTTTTTCGGCAGGTGTTGCGATCTGGACCGGGTAAGATTTCTCTTTTTTTTCAAGGAAGTTTTTGGGGATCATCAGGTCAGACATCTAAGCCGCTTCGGTTCAATGGTTTTGAGAGATTACAATTATTCTGCAACAGAAGCGGATTGCTGTCATCAAAGAATTCACAATGATTCAGATACCAGCAAATTATTTCATCAGTCTTAATATTTTTGCCAAGCTATCATAGCAATCCTTTGCTAGTTCTAATTTGCCCTCTTCTAGAGCAGCATTAGCAATTCGATTGTAGCGCTCTTGGAGGAAATCGAGATTGGCAGCAGATTGTTCATTTTGGGGATCAGTTGAATTTTCTACCCCTTCTGAAGATGGTTCTGAAACCTTCTCTGGAAGAACCATTGTTGGATTAGAACTCTCAAGAGGTTCAAATTTGTTAAGATCCATTGCTTCTTGGGAAATTTCTTGATCTGATTTTACTTCATGTGCTTCTTCATTTTGATGGTCGTTTCCATAAGAAAATTTTTCAGTTTCATTTTCGGGATTTTCACTATTCTCTTCTGCGTTTACACTTCCACCCAACTCATCCGAATTCGTGGTCTGTGAGGTTTGAGTATCAGATGATTCCAAGGCTTTTTCTGCTACAGGATCTTCAGTCAACACATCTTCAGAGTTTTCTATTTGGGGTTCGTCTCTATCTTCCTCAACCTGGTCCTCCTCAACAGATATCTCTTGCAGGTCATCGATTTCTGAAGATTCATCATTCAATTCCTTAGAATTCAATTCTGAATCGAATTCTGAAGAGTCTGAAGTTTCTCCTTCGAGTTTCGCATTTTCGATCTCAGCAGGATATGACTCTGGGGTAAGATCTTGATCTACTTCCTCATGTTCAGGGGTTGGTTGATCAGAGTGGTCTGAATCTGTTGTCAAAGGAGTCACAATTTCATTATCATCTTCAATTGCTAGATTATCAGAATCTTCCTCAGTTAGATCATTTTCGGATTCTAAATCTAGTTCAACTACCAAATCTTCCACGTCTTCAGACTCGTCCTCTTGATCAATAACACCGCCGTGCAATGCTTCGCTTGCGAGTAGTTCAACTTCTGATGGAGTCAGGATTTCAAGAGGCTCATTTGTATCTTCAGTTACCAGATTTTCTGAACTTCCAGATGCCTTAAGAGATTCATAGTCATCATCAATTATTGGTTCATCAGCAGGGTTAGCATCATCAGGCATTCTCGAGAGAACCAATTTATCATCTTCAATTGATTCCTCAGGTGTAACAGATTGAGCTTCTACTAACTCATTAGTTGGGTCACTCAAATCAGGAATGACTACCTCCGAAGCTTCAACTTTGCCAAGATTCTCCTTGGCCTCAGTAGTTCCCAATTCGGTTTCAGAACCTTCTATATTATCCTCAATTAGTTCTTCACCTTCACTCTTTTCAACTTGGGACGGTTCTGTTGTTTCTTGAAGGAGAAGTGATTCAGGTTGGATTTCTTCCTCTCCAGAATCTTTGAGGGAAAGTGCTTGTTCCTCCTCAGCTAACTCTTCCTGAAACCAGGATTCTGCTTCCTCTTCTTCAATTTCTTCCTCAACCTCATCTAGGTTTGATTCACGTTCATCCTCAAGCTCAGAATTTAGTTGAACTCTTTGCACTGACTGAGCTTCAATTTGCTCAGCGTGTTCGATAGCTTGGTTGATCGAGCCAAGCTCTTCATCATTTTCATCAATAGGATCTGTGGACTCTGGGTTTTCTTCATCATCTTCATCAGATTCTTCGCCGTCTAGCGCTTCAGCATTCTCAAAACCAGCTGTAGAATTTCCTTGTAATTCTTGGGCAACAGCTTCTGCAACAGCTCCGAGGTAAGTTGAAGAATCGGCTCCATTTTCCTCGGTAGATGGATCCTTGAGGAACTCTTCATCGATCTCCTTGTCGTCAACTGATGATGCTTCTGCAGATTCCTTCTGAGATGCTGAAGTAGATGCAGTGGGTTCTAGATTGGGGAGAACAACGGGTACAACTTCTTGGGGATTTGTGTTTGGAACTAGAGACTGCAATTGGGAAATCCAGCTGTTCACGTCCACCAATAAAGTATCAGATATTGGGCTACCATCCTCTAATTGAAAAGAGTAGTAACTTGTCTGATTTTCAATATCAGCAGCAATTTCAGCAAGTTGATTAAGGATTTTCCACTCTTTTTCAGCATCTAGAGTGGTTATTTGTTCCGTTGCCTGCATGAAGCCTCTTTCGAAGTTGGAGCTTGTGTTAAGACCGAAGCTATTGTCCTGTTTCATTCTATGCAAGACCAAGAACATTTCATATGTTAACTCAAGATTTTGAACTTAGAAAGCCCTCTAAAATTGCTCTGTGAGAACCTGCCAAGCATAGGTAGTCATCTCCAAATCTGTAACAATTCAATCTGAATCTGCAAAGCTGCCATGATGAAAAACAAACTAAAACTGGCATTTTACATGCAGTTAGCAAATTCAAAGAATCAAATAAAATTCAGAAAAACTCGATGGAATTATCAGTAACTTTTAGAGATATGGAAGCCTTAATACAAAGGCTGCAAGACCAAATTTGTAAAGGGTTAGAAGCCTTTGAGCCAATTCAGAGGTTTCAGCAAGATATATGGGAAAGAGAGCAAGGTGGTGGTGGCTGGACAAGAATACTCACTGGTGGAAAAACCTTTGGAAAAGCAGGAGTAAATATTTCTTCCATACATGGAGAGATTACGAAGGAACTAGCCTCCCAACTTCAGGTTGAGGAAGGTCTTTTTGGGGCGTGTGGGCTTTCACTGGTCATTCATCCAAATTCCCCCAAAGTTCCGACAATTCACATGAATGTCCGGTACTTTGAGACGAATGAAGGCCGAAACTGGTTTGGGGGAGGGACAGATCTGACTCCTTACTATCCGTATCCTCAAGATTTCAAGGAATTTCACCAAACATTGCAGCAAGCTTGTAATTCGGTCATTCCATCATCTTATGAGCAATATAAAGAAACTTGCGACCAATATTTCACAATAAAGCATAGATCTGAAATGAGGGGAATTAGTGGTATTTTTTTCGATTACTTAACAGGTACAGAAGCAAAGCACGCTGATCTAGTTCGAGCAGTGGGTGAATCATTTCTTCCAGCGTACGCTCCAATTGTTGAGCGTCGTAAAGATGAACCTTTTGATGCAGTTGACACGAGCTTTCAGAAAATTAGAAGAGGTCGGTATGTTGAGTTCAATTTGATTTATGATCGGGGAACACTTTTTGGGCTTCGATCAGGTGGCCGGATTGAATCGATATTTATGTCACTTCCACCGGAGGTGGAATTTCACTATAACTGGCAGCCTAAATCTGGAAGTGCACAGGAGGAAATGCTGTCATATTATCAACCCTATGATTGGATTAATGGATGAAAACAATGATAGGAACTCCAAAGAATTTCGCTTGGATATTGGCAGTTCAATTTGCTCTGGCTTTAACGTTCTTACCAAGCCTAGTAAGCGCGGACCAAGCACTGAAAAAATTCCGCCCAAATTACAAAGCTGTCTTGATGGCTGATGCGGACACAGGAAGAGTTTTGTTCGCAGAGCAGGAACATCTTAAGGTTTACCCAGCTTCTCTCGTTAAATTGATGTCGGTTCTCTTAACCTTCGAGGCCATCGAGGCAGGCAAAACAAGCTTGAATGACATTGTAGTGACTTCTACAAAAGCCAGTAAAATTGGTGGCACACAAGTCTTCTTGAAGGAAGGAGAAGAATTTACCGTCCAAGAACTTTTGAAGGCCATGATTGTGCGATCAGCCAATGATGCGACGTTTGCTATGGCTGAGCATGTTTCAGGGAATGAGGATTCCTTTGTACGCCTGATGAACCAAAGAGCCAAAGAATTGGGGATGGCTCATACAGAGTTTCACTCTCCTCATGGTCTTCCTCCTAGTCGAGGAGAAAAACATGACGTCAGTACCGCATACGATCTTTTTCTCTTAGCTAGATTTATCCTCCAGAATCATCCTCAATATCTAGAGTGGTCAGCAATTGAGATTGATTCATTCCGAGCAGGGACATTTCAATTGGTCAACACCAATCGTAAGTTGATGAGAGCTTATAATGGCATGGATGGGATGAAGACAGGATATTACCGAGCGGCTGGATTCAATTTGGTCTCCACCGCGAAAAGAGGAGAGCGACGGTTAATCAGTGCGGTGATGGGTTCTCCAAATGTAAAATGGCGAAGCAGAATTACATCGCATTTGCTGGACAAAGGATTTAATGAGTATCAAACAACTGAGCTAGTAGAGGCAGAAAAAATAATTTCTCAAACTGTTCTAGTAGAAGATGGTCAGCATAAAAAAGTCTCTTTAAAACCCCAGATGTCGGCGTCGCTGCTTTTAGGTCCTGGAGAAGAAGATCAAGTGAAACTGTTCTATCAATTACCCGAGAAAGTTGTGGCACCCGTTGAAAAAGGCAGCATGCTTGGAACATTAGAATTGAGAATGGGTGGAAAAACGATGCGTCAGATCCCTCTTGTAGCTGCTGAAGAGGTGCCTACTCAGAGT
>JAQWOT010000203.1 GCA_029245725.1 SAR324 cluster bacterium
CCTTGATTTTGAGATTGTTTCTTTTCTGCTGTTTTCTTTTCTGCTGTTTTCTTTTCTGCTGTTTTCTTTTCTGCTGTTTTCTTTTCTGCTGTTTTCTTTTCTGCTGTTTTCTTTTCTGCTGTTTTCTTTTCTGCTGTTTTCTTTTCTGCCTGTTTCTCACGCTCTTGTTGGTTTTTTTTACGAGTCTGTACGATTGCATCTTTTTTAGCGATTTCTTTATCGCTACCGGGCAACCGTATAGATTCTTCTGTCATTTTAGCACTTGATCCCGCAGGAATAACAATTATGGCATCTTCATCACCTTCAAATTCAGGAGGTATAATATAGATATCACCTTCTTCACTAACTACGATTGTTGCACCGGTGTCGGACTCAAAGAAAACATCTCCTTCTGAACCACGGACACCAACTACCGCAGAGATAGTTCGAATTTTGAATTCACGTTTGCGATCATTGACTAAGGTACGATTAGGATTAACTTCAAATGTTAGATCACCTGTCAGCAGACGCGTATTACTTTCAGCTTCATTTTGATCTTCAACTCGGAAGACCGTATTAGATCTGAGAGTTACAACCTCGTCACCGGAACTGAGTATAACCCTGGCAGTAGAGTTTTTAGCAGTGTGAACCTGATCATCTACGTTGAGCAGTACGTTTGTGCCAATAGTTTTGTAGATACGCACTCGAGAGCCGTTGCTAACTTTGACCAAGCCCCGATCCAGGACCAACTGGCCCCGCTGCTGAGCTGCTACTGGTGAAGCCAAGACGATCAGGAGCGCTATAAGAGCAGTAATCCAGACAGTCTTGTGTGGCCGGAGTGAAACAAACATAGAGCCTTATTTGTAGATGAAGGTGAACTGGAGAGCGGTTTGGTACTTCCAGTAGTCCTGATCAGTTAGGTTGGATGTCTTGGTTTCCAGTTTGCGAGAGAGATTGATGATCATCCAAGGAGCGTAGGGGTATGTTATCCCAACAGTTGTAACATTCTTACGATCTCTTTCATGCACACCGTCATCGTTGGCGAGTCTCTTCTCACTTTCTGATATATCATGCTTCAATTTGAAGCTGATTGGTTTGACGGGAATAGTCACATCCGCAGAGAATTTCAGATCAACTTTGTCTTTCGTGTCGTTATTTAGATCCGTCAAGGTGTAGCTAAGCTTAGTGCCGTATTTCCAATCAGCTAGTGTAAACTTATTGCTAACTTCCAATTTATCAGCTGTTCCATCATCAGTCATTGAACCAATTGCATCTTTCCACTTGTGTTCCAGCTTGCCCTGCCAAGTGATGTCACTGTCTGTTTTCAGTTTGAACTGTCCAAAGAGGAAGGAGTCTGCAGATACTTGACGGAAATCGCTGTTCCAACTGTCTCGACTGCTATCCGGACTCTCAGGAACATCGCGCAGCCCCAGTGTGTTCGCACCAAACCCAGTCGTGATATCACCTAGCCAAGTATACTTGCGTTCCCACTCAAAGCTGAGTTGGCGCAGCAAGATCTCCTTGTTGCGCTGATCCTCCATCCATTGACGATCTGTAGTGATGAGGCCCTTGGCAGCCACGGAGTTGCGATAGTTGATGTAGTGCGTGTAGCTTGGCACCAAGACAACATTGCTTTTGATCGTTCGGATCTTCTCCTTGCCATCAGGAGCACCGGTGGCGTTGGTGTCCTCGGTATGGCCCAAGATCATGATCAGTTGAAAAGGAGGCTTAGGCTTGGGTTTCTTTATTTCCTCTGTCTCTCGAAAAATGATGAGTTCTTTACTGGCTTGAGTTGCCTCTGTTACTACATCCAAATCAAAGTAATTCTCACCAATTTCTAATTCATACGGCAGTGAGTAGGCTGCATCGTAGCTGTTATCTGCAAGCTCCTGGTTGACACCATTGATCTGAATGGAGCGCAGGGGACTGAAAGCGCTGATCGTGACGGTGAAGTTACCACTGATGATTTCCGTCTTTTCGGGTGTGGTGCTGATGATTTCAATTTCCGCAGCTTCAGCAGGAGCCAAGTCTGCAATTTCTACTTCTGGTTCACGCACCACCAAAGGGATGCCATCGTATTCAATTCTTAGTAAATCAATAGCCAGTGTAGAATCAAAGCCTGCTTCCTTGGCTTGGGCGTAAAGGGAATTGGCTAGCTCCTGATTTTTATTGGTGCCAACCCCTTGCTCATGAAACTGCGCCAGATAATATTGGGCTTCCGCAACACCCTGCTCTGCAGCAGCCTTCAACCATCGGAATGCTTCTTGGTCCATTTTGCTGGAGAAGAGGAAGTCAAAAGCTGTCTTTCCAAAACTGAATCGGCTTTTATTCCGAAACTCTTCCTGCACACCCTTTCGTTGTCGATAGAGAATTCCCAAGCGTAACTGGGCTTCTGAATTTCCTCGCTCTGCAGCTTCCTTGTAGAAGCGAATGGCAGTGGCATCATCCTGCTCTACACCATTACCTTGCTCGTAGGCTTGGGCTTGGCTTAGAGCTTCCTCTGCTTCACGGAGTTGTTGCTCCTGAAATTCGGTTTCCAATTGTTCCAAAACCTCAACAGTTTCCGAGTCAGTTTCTGAGGGGTTAGCCGCCTGAAGAGGTTGGGCCAGCCAGCAAAAAAGAAAGCCCAGTAGCCAGAGCTTGTACATGCGATTCCAGTGACTAGTTTCTGTGAGCGGCATTCCAGCGTTGGCGAAAGTAGCGATTCAATTGATCAATCAGGGCACTTCGGATATCTGGTACGGTCAGCGACAAGCCCAGGGCGTCTGTCAGTACCCCAGGAACCAACAACAGACCACCAGCCAGCCAGAGTAGGAAGGCTTGCCAAAGTTCATCCGTTGGCAAGCGGTGTTGCTGCAATTCTACTTCCACCAATGTCCAGATTGAGAAGTCCTCCTCTCGCATCAGCCAAAGCCCTCCAACTGCTGTGACACTACTGAGGAGAATAGTACCCAGCAGACCACTCTCGCGCCCCAGCAGGATCAACAGTAGTCCTTCGATGAGAATCAGCAGTCCCAATAGGAACCAATGTATTCCACTCATGGGCTCTTGAGAGAAGACTCAGCAGCTTGTTCAGGCTGGGCGATCGGGGTGTCAGCGGGTCGTGGATTGAAGTAGAGATCCAGTCCATGAATAACGCCGAGTAAAGTGCCGATAATCAAGAAACTAATCAAGTAGTTCCGGAGAATTCGTGGCATTTTTATTCCGACGATTTCAATTGTATTCGCAAGTACAAGACGCCGAGGTCCTGATAGGATTCAATTTGGGATGCAGCACCTGGCAGCAAAAATCGATATTCAAAAGGGCCACGAGGACGATTCTGTTGCAGACAATTCGCATTTTCAGGTTCAGAAGTGGGGTGTTCACCTCGAATCAGTAGCTCTGTATCATTCAATTCGACATGTAGGGATTCCTCCATCACGCCTGGCACATCAAGACTCAGGAACAATTCATCATCACGCTGATGTAGATCGTAGATGGCGTTTTCACTCAACTCAGTTTGGTCTGTTCCGTCTATTTTGAAGGAACGGCTCTGAAGTTTGCTCAACATCTCTTCTTGTTCTTCCTGTCGTTTGAGCAACTGTTCGAGTTCTGTATCAGACATGCTGGCTATGGATCGAAGTGAGGTGAAAAAATCGTTGCGTTAAATAGATAAGTTAGCAAAATGGGTTTGCAATCGCAAATGTACAGACTTCCTCGTATTCGCAACTTTTTGTTTCTAAAATTCCCATGATCGATACTTCGAGTTGGCTTCATTTTCAGCAGCATTTCTTTTCAATCCCAGGCACAGGATTGAGCTTAGACACTTCTCAAATGGGAGTGCCTACTTTTTTCTGGGAAGAGCAATCCGATCCGCTTCAACAATCTTTACAGCACATGAACGAACTGGAAGCTGGGGCTATTGCCAATCCGGATGAGCAGAGACAGGTCGGTCATTACTGGTTACGTACTCCAGAGCTTGCGCCAACCCCCGAGCTACGTCAGGCCATTGAACAGACCCTCCAGCAAGTTCAGTATATTGCAAACCAAGTACTGTCTGGAAAATGGACCAACGAGCAGGGTCAGCATTTTCGACATGGGCTCGTGATTGGGATTGGTGGTTCGGCACTGGGGCCTCAATTTATTGACCGTGCATTGGCACAGCAGGGACAAGGCTTGAAACTCTACTATCTAGATAACACAGACCCAGATGGCTTTGAGCAGGTCTTTGCAGAGTTGAGAGAGGAACTGTCGCAGACACTGTGCCTGGTTATCTCCAAATCTGGTGGTACCCAGGAAACCCGTAATGCGATGCTGGTCACTCAACATGTATTTCGAGAAGCAGGGTTGTCATTTGGGAAGCAGGCAATTGCCATCACCAGCACTGGAAGCAAGCTGGATAAACTGGCAATACAAGAAGGCTGGCGTGCACGGCTACCAATGTGGGATTGGGTGGGTGGGCGGACTTCAGTCTTTTCAGCAGTGGGACTCCTACCCGCAGCCTTGCAGGGCATTGCTCTGAAAGAGTTGCTGATGGGAGCCCGGCTGATGGACCAGCACGGACGGGAAAAAGAAATCTCCCACAATCCTGCAGCCCAGTTAGCCTTGAACTGGTGGTACGCAGGCAATGGTCGTGGTGAAAAGGCTATGGTGGTGCTGCCCTACAAGGATCGGCTGTCCTTGTTCAGCAATTACCTACAGCAATTAGTGATGGAATCCCTAGGAAAAGAGTGTGATCTGGAAGGGCGCATTGTTCGTCAAGGTTTGACTGTTTACGGCAACAAGGGTTCTACAGATCAGCACGCTTATGTCCAACAACTTCGGGAAGGACGGAATGATTTCTTTGCCCAATTTCTGGAAGTGCTGAAAGATCAGGAAGGACCTGCTGTAGAGGTTGATCCGGGTGCCACCTCAGGAGACTATCTATTGGGTTTCCTGTTAGGAACGCGGCAGGCTTTACGAGAGAAACAGCGTCAATCAATGACATTGACCCTGGATTCGATAACACCACGTAGCATTGGGGCCATGATAGCTCTTTTTGAACGAGCAGTGGGGATGTATGCGCATCTGGTGGGCATTAACGCCTATCATCAACCTGGAGTGGAAGCTGGGAAAAAAGCTGCTGGAGCTGTGCTACAGTTGCAAGGTCGTCTGATCAGTGTGCTGAACGATCAGCCAATTCGTTCCTGGACGGTAGATGAACTCTCCCAGCATCTTCAAGTGGGAGAACAGCAGGTAACACTCTTCAAGGTACTGGAACACTTGGCAGCGAATGGACGTGTGGATCGTCATCAGGTGGAACCCTCTTTCTCCAATCGCTACCAAGCGAAACGTGCTTAGTTTGTCAAACTGAGATCAACTCCTCTGGAAATCAATTTCGCGATTCAAAATCGATTCTTGGATCAATTACGGTGTAGAGTACATCGCTGATCAGGTTGACGACCAGGCCGAGCAGAGTGAAAATATAAAGAGTGCCAAACATCACTGGATAGTCACGCTGCAGGGTGGCTTCAAAGCCCAGTAGACCCAACCCGTCCAGTGAGAAGATGACCTCGATCAACAGGGATCCTGTGAAGAACATGCTGATGAAGGCTGCGGGGAAGCCAGAGATGATGATCAGCATTGCATTCCGGAAGACATGGCCATAGAGCACACGTCGCTCCGGTAGTCCCTTCGCTCGGGCGGTCACCACGTACTGTTTGCCAATTTCATCCAGAAAGGAGTTTTTGGTCAGCATCGTCAGTGTGGCGAAACTACCAATCAGGATGGCGATTAGGGGTAGAGCCAGGTGCCAGAAGTAGTCGAGGATTTGTCCGAACAGGCTCATGTCAGCAAAGCCATCAGAGGTCAGTCCACGTAAGGGAAACCAATTCAGATAGTTGCCACCAGCGAAGAAGATGATCAAAATGATGGCGAAAAGAAAGACAGGAATAGCGTTGCCGATGATGATCACTGTGGAGGTCCAGATATCGAAACGAGAGCCATGGCGCACTGCCTTGCTAATGCCCAGTGGAATGCAGACGAGGTAGACCAGGAGTGTGCTCCAGATTCCAAGTGATGCAGAAACAGGTAGTTTCTCCCATATCAACTCAAGTACTGTTCGATCCCTGTAGAAACTCTCGCCAAAATCGAAAACGGCATAATTAACCAGCATTTGCAGGTAGCGTTCGTGGGCTGGCTTGTCAAAGCCATAGAGACGCTCGATCTCACGCAAAAGCTCGGAGTCAATGCCTTGGGCACCTCGGGTACGTCCTGCTTGATCAGAAGTGCTGGTGCTGTCCTGCATCTCTGAGCTGGTGTTGGTAATTCGGCTCGTAACGTCCATGCCACCGTGTCCCTGCATCCGGGCAATGAACTGATCCACAGGTCCTCCGGGGGCCACCTGGACAATTACGAAGTTGATTGTCATGATGCCAATCAGTGTCGGAATGATCAGGAGCAGTCGGCGCAGGATGTAAGCAGTCATCTCAGTCTTTTCCCCAGAGTTCAAATAGGAACGGAAAAACCCGTTATCTTCACAAAAGAGTTAAAATGAAAAAAGTCATCGGAGTTTTGTGTTTTTTATTGTTCACATTGTGCTTTTTTTTGCCGTTTGGAGCAATGGCAGAAATTCGAATTCTTGCTTTAGGAGACTCACTGACAGAAGGATATGGGGTTGAGCCTGAAGAAGCTTATCCCTATCTGCTAGAGCAATTACTGAAAGAAGAAGGCCTTGAGGTGCGAGTGATCAATGGGGGATTCAGTGGAGCAACCAGTGCCAGTGCAGGCACACGTCTCAAGTGGTATTTCAAGATGCGACCCCAGATCATGTTGCTTGCCTTGGGGGCGAACGATGGCCTGCGTGGCTTGGACATCAAGAACATGAAGCAAAACCTGGCGAAAGCAATCCAAATGGCCCAAGAACGCCAGATCAAGGTGGTGATGACCGGTATGCAGATGCCGATCAACTACGGAGAAACCTACATCACAGCCTACCAAGAAGCTTTTTTTGAATTAGCCCGTGAGTATGAATTGCCGATGGTTGATTTTCTGTTGGAAGGTGTTGGAGGAATTCCTGAGATGAACCTGCGGGACGGTATTCACCCAAACCCAGAAGGCCATCAAGTCATCGCTCAGAACGTTTTGAAAACCCTGTTGCCAATTGTTCAGGTGGAGTCACAGGGTCAGAGCTGAAGCTTCTGTGGACTGTGCTGACGCCACCACTGCACTGGAATCCAACTGGCACTGAGCAGTAGCGCTGCTGCCAGTAGCCAGGGATAGAGCGGTTTTAGAGGTCGAAAGACGTCTGCGTCTCGCTCCACAGGCTCCAGTTCATCCAGAAGTTGGTAAATCTTAGCCAATTCTTCGGTACTACGGGCTCGGAAATACTGCCCACCAGTGAGAGAAGCAATCGTCTGTAGCAGCTTCTCATCCAGATCACGTGATGGATTAACCTGTCTTGTGCCAAAAAAAGTTTGTACCAGCATTTCATCCGCACCAACTCCAATCGTGTAAATTCTAACCCCAGCCTGCTCCGCCAAACGGGCTGCCTGCTCCGGAGAAATATCTCCTGCTGTGTTGGCACCGTCTGTCAACAGGATCAGTACGCGTTCCGATTCTTCCAGTCCTTGTAGACGTTTCACACCAAGGCCGATGGCATTGCCGATGGCTGTGCGCTCTCCAGCCAGCCCAATTTCTGATTCCAATAGCATCTGCTGCACGGTCTTCCGGTCGAAAGTCAACGGTGTTTGCAGATAAGCTTGTTCTCCAAAAAGAATCAGTCCCAAGCGATCACCATCTCTACGTGTAATAAATTCCTGAAGGACATTCTTGACGACATTCAGCCGATTTGTGGGGTTGCCAGATAGTTGAAGATCCTCCTCCTTCATACTCCCTGATAGATCGACAGCGAGCATCAAGCTACGTCCAGACACAGGTAGAGAAATGGGCTCTCCCACCCACTGTGGACGCGTGGCGGCTGCTACCAGCAGAGTCCAGCAAATCAGGGCTAGCAGAAAGGCCAGCTGTTGTGTTTTAAAGCGAGGAGTTTGTGAACTACCAGAAAGCTGTTGCAACCGTTCGAGGAAGGGTACCTGAAGGGCCTGTGGAGGAACTGGAGTAGCTGGCCATAGCCAGCGGATCAACAGGGGAAGGGGCCAAACAAGTGCGACCCAAGGCCAGAGAAACTCGAGCATGGTTCAGTTGAGAAGGGTAAGTTTCTTGGGTTTTTGGAGTTGGGATGCAGTGTTTTGGAGTTGAATCCACTCCCTGCACAACACAAACAGTTGTGGGGACAGTGGTTCCTGCGGTGGACGGTAGGGGCCTTCTGACAGAATTTGACCAGTGCCTTGTGTAAACTGGGTTGTATCTCCAGTCTGATCTAGAAACTCCAGCCAGCGCCTGCCGTTTAGGTAAGCGACTTGTTCCCAAGGATGTACCTGTAGAGCAACCTCACGCAATAACTGAGAAAGCTGTCTCAAGGTCCGTGGATCGGCCACTTGCTGCTGTAGCTGAGCTAGTTGCTTCAGAGCCAAGCGTCGTGGACGACTGCGCCGTTGCCATCGCCAAAGCCACCAGATGCTTGTGCTGATTAGCAAGAGTCCCAGAATGAGCAGAATCCACCAACCTAGCGCCCAAGGCCACGCAGAAGGTGGGGGTGGAGTGACAATATCCCGCAACTCAGCGAGAGGGTCCATCGGATTCATGGATGCTCAAGAGTGTTTAAGTAGTGGGGTGGAAACATCATCTTAAGCAGGGGATAAAGACTTTTCCATGAAGATACTCAGCGGGTCTGCTTGGTACTCGCCGAAAGGCCCAATGTGTTGATAGCCCAGAGATTCATAGAGTTGGATGGAAGTTGGTTGATGAATTCCTGTTTCCAGGCGTAGCAATCGAATGTGATTCTGTGAAGCGAGTAATTCAATTTCCTGCATTAATCGCAATCCAATCGTTGCTCTTCGGTGACTTTCCATGACAAAGAGCCGTTTGATCTCAGCGTAGCTTGATTTAGCGATGAGGGCCACACAACCAACCGCTCTTCCCTTGATAAAGGCACCCAAGAAATGATTCCTCGGTTGCAGCAACTCTTCCACATCCACAAGGTGATTACTCTCCGCAGGGTAGAGGTTCTCCATGTAGCGTGTTGAAGAGTCCAGCAGGTGATCGGCCTCATTGTGTTGAATTTGCTGGATGACAATTCTGTCCTTGCTCAGGCTGCCAATCTTTGTGCTTCCTCTCACTGAACACTCATTCCTTTTCTCGAGTTTCGCTGATCTGGTTCATCCAAGCAGCCATGTGGGCAGAGCCTCTTTCCGCAAGTACCCTTGCTACATTTTCAAAATCAACAGTTTCTCGGTTTTGGCTCACTTTTGATTTCCCCAGAATCCTCATAATTTTGATCCGGAACGCAATGATATTTTCCAACATGGCATTCAGATAGTCTTTGGGTGCATCGGCCATCTGCCAGGCATTCTCACCATGGGTTCGCTCTTCC
>JAQWOT010000204.1 GCA_029245725.1 SAR324 cluster bacterium
CTGAGTTATTTCTTGTTGGGCAGCGTAACAGTCTCTATTGGCGATTGAACCATCGGGCATTGCTGTGTTGCAGAATTTAGCTCCAGTGAGGTAGGCGTTATGCTTATTAGTATCAGTTAAGTTGGCGCCACTTAAATCAGCATGACGCAGGTCAGCACTTATGAGTATTGCCTCACTTAAATCTACCTCACGGAGGTTAGCTCCACGCAGGTCGGCACTCCAAAGGTTAGCTTTACGTAAATCTGCTTTGCTCAAGTTGGCTTTACCTAAATCACTGTAACGTAGGTCAGCGTTGTGCAGTATAACTCCCGTCAAGCTTGATTCAGTGAGGTTGGCTCCCCTCATTTCCATGTCTCACAAATCGCACCCAACACACTCCTTGGTCTCCAGCAGTTTCTTTTTAGCTGCTTCGCCACTGGGTGTCTTGTTGCTCTGAGTTATTTCTTGTTGGGCTAAGTAACAGTCTCTATTGGCGATGGAACCATCGGGCATTGTCGTGTTGCAAAATTTAGTATTTATCAGGCTAGCACCCTTTATGTTGGCCTTGTTTAGGTCAGCATAACGCATTTCGGCATTAGAAAGGTCAGCCCCACGCAAGTCAGCTCTTTGAAGATCGGCCCCACGTAAATCAGCTTCACGCAGTTTTGCTTCATGCAGATCCGTCCCACGCAAGTCAGCCCCACGCAGAGAAGCTTTCTTCAGGTTAGCTCCACGCAGGATATTTCCACTTAGGCTGGTTCCATTCAAATCACACCCAACACATTCATTATCCCTGAAAAGTTTCTGCTTGGCCGCCTCACCGAAAAGGACTTGCACCGTCACTTGGCCTTCTGTCGACTGAACAGGGGGCGGTGATTCCAATGTCATCAGTTTCAGTTTTGCCAGATTCCGCTGTGGTGCTGTGGGGAACATCCTGATGTATTCCTCCAGAATCTTGGGATTCGTTGAATCCTTGACCACCTCCCAAGCTTGTGCAGCTAAATCTGAATTGGCTTTCAAAGACTGACTCTCAGTCTTTCCAATCTTAAAAACAAATTGCCATACTGTGGAGTCAACTCTCCCCTCCAATCTTCTGCTGTTCGCTTCTGGATGTAGGTACCCAATTCAGAACCAGTCAGGTAGCCGTCCTTGTCAAAATCGGCACTTTCTTCCAAAGCATCAACGAAAGCACGGCGGAAAATACTAATGTCTGGCACTTCCTGGTCAGCACTCCCTGAAGTGATGAATTGACGTACTGGCTCCTCGGTAAATACTTCGATATAGGAAGGAGCAGCTCTGGTCGCCAGAAATACTGAGCCCGCAAAACAGGAATCGAACATGAACAAGACATGCTTGGCAGAGGTGCTCTTGGCAACTTCTTCAATGCGTTGCATGCTCAAGACTTTGCGTTGGAATCGGATAGCGTTACTTTTGGCTGGTAGGGGTGCATCAGCTGGCACTAGAAAACCCATTTCGCCACCATAGCCCAACTTCATGGTGTGGCCATGTCCGGCATAGTAAATCAGCAGTCGATTCTCCGGATTGGCTCCCTTGTCAAAGATGAAATCCTCAATAGCTATCTCTAATTCATCGAGTGTTGGATCCTCAACCACCTCCACCTCAAAGCCATTTTTCTCCAGTGCCCTGCTAACTTCCATAACATCTGTCTTGACCCCAGGAAGCTTAGACCAGCTGTTGTTGTAATCACTTACCCCAATGATCAGAGCGTGCGATTCTTCGTAGATATAAGAGATTGTTTCATCTTGGGCAGTTTGCACCTCGATGTGGACGGGTTGAATGGCACGAGTCTGTGACCAGACGAGAGGGACCAACTGGAGAGTAACAAGTAGAGAGCAGATCAAATATTTCATGATCGCCTGCAGTTAGTGGTGGGGGAGATTGAGGAAATTTAATCGATGAATTACCAGCAGTGAAAGTAAATATCAAATAATGAAATTGATACAATTTGGAAGAAGGTGGATTGCAGCTGCAGAATCGCCAAGATTACGGCATTCAGCATTCAGAGTATTTGGATTGGCTCTTTGTGACATACTCAGCTGAGTCCTAACTGGTAAAGTTTGAGTTGGTATGAATATTTCAGCATTTGGTAAATAGCTAGATGAAAATTCAATTATAAACTGAATTTATTTGATAAAATCATATCATTCAGAGGGCCTATGGGACCCAATAAAGATGGCAGGAACTTCTTTTTGTGGCTAGTCTTTATGGTGTTCATATTTGTTGGGATGGCTGTGCTGGAAAAGGTGCTTGAAGTCCCAACTGTCTGACAGGAAGCACTCGACCTATGCTGTTAAAAAAGTGTTTTATACAAAAACACCTGAATCCAGTCAGCCTGTATTTGAGGCCATCAGGTAGTGTGGTTGAAATGATAGAAGGCTCGAAGATTATGGCGTGGGGCTTTGATGCTAGCAATCGTCATTGTTAATGGACCCATCGGGCATAATGGTTCTGCAAAATCTAACACTGTTAATCTTTGCTTCGCGTAGATCGGACTCACTTAGGCTAACATCATTCAATTTGATGCTGTAAAGTTTTGCACCATAAATCATTGCATCACGTAGATCAGCTTCATGCAGGTTAGCACCTCGCAGATCAGCACCTCGCAGATTTGCCTTTGTAAGATCTGCGCTGTTTAGCTTAGCGCTATACAGTGTGGCCTTATTTAATTTAGTCCGAATCAGACTGGCTCCCTGCAACTTGGCACCTAACATTTTGGCTCTGAATAGATTCGCTCTATTTAGATTCGCTCCTTTTAAATCACAGCTGTTACATTCCTTGATTTTCAGCAATTTTCTTCTAGCTGCAGTACCTGACAATATTAAATTAGTTGATGATTGATTTAAGTGATTCTTGGGAAGTTTTTGTGCACAATCACTGTTATTGATCGACTCGTCGGGCAAGATAGTGTTACAGAATATAGCGCCTGATAAATTGGTTCTGGACATTCTAGCTCCAGACAGGTTGGCACTTGTGAGGTTAGCGCCGGTCAGATTGGCCCGATTCAGATTGGCTGCTGTCAAGTTGGCTTTGGTGAGGTTTGCCTCAGTCAGATTAGCTTCATACAGATTAGCTCCGTACAAGTTGGAATTTACCAGTTTGGCTTCAGATATTTGAGCTTTATATAGATAGGTGACTCTCAATTCAGCTCCAGACAGATCACAGCGCCTACATTTTCTGGTTTCCAGTAATTTTTCTATGACTGTTTTCCCATTTGATAATTTATCAATCACTGATTTGACCTGCTGCTCACAGCTACTGTTATTGATTGAGCCATCTGGCATGGTGGTGTTACAAAATTTAGCTCCCCAAAGGTAAGCACTGTTGAGGTTGGCACCTTTCAAAGTAGCACCCCTTAAATCAGCCCCAGTCAAGTCAGCCCCTGAAGTTTAGCAAAATTCAAATTGGCCCGATTCAGTCTTGCATTATTCAGCTTTGCACCAATCAAGTTAGCTCTAATTAAATTGACATCGTTTAGCTTCGCTTCACGAAAGTCAGTTGAAAGAAGGTTGCAACCAACACATTCCCTAATCTCTAGCAATTTCTTTTTGGCTGCTTCACCAAATAAAACTTCACTATTTGCTGAACTGTCTTTGGGTAACTGATCCTTTACTGAATTTGATACAGCATCTACTGGCTCTTCTGTCGATGAAGAGGTTGCTAGTGCGATCAGCTTAAGTTTGGCTAAGTTACTTTGAGGAGCTTCTGGAAACATCCTGAGAAATTCTTCAAATGCTTTTGAGTCTTCCAAGTCCTTGATGACATCCCAAGCCTGAGCGGCAAAGTCCTGATCAGATGATGTAGCAGGTGCAACCAGTTTGGGCTTTGCTGTGACAACAACCTCAGGTAGGACAAAGAAGAAATCCCCAGTCACCGAGGACGCATCCCACGGCACCTGCTTATCATTGCTCTCCCGCTGAACATCCGAACGGACTCGCTTGAAAACTTCCTCCAGCTTCAAGCCTGGAGTCTTCATGTGTTCCAGCAACTTCGCTGTGAACAGGCCGTTGTCGCCCTCCCCATCGGCTGCCACATTCCCAGGAGCTGTTGCATACGAGATGAACGATCCCGTTGGCGCAATCACCTGAGCCAAACCTCGACTCTCACTCCGAAAACTTCTCGCAAAAGGGTTATTGCGGCAGGCATCCAGAATCACGATATTCATCCCGTTGCCAGCTGCTTCCATCTGACCCAATAGCTTGCCGACTGGAATGGCGTCGTAGCGTACATCGGTCTCTGTGCTTGGGTTGATATCCACTGGGAGTAAGTAGTTCTCCCCAGCGACCTGCATCCCGTGTCCTGCGTAGTAGAAGAGACCAACCCCATTCTGATCACGCAAACGACTGCCAAAGCGCCGTAGGGCTTGCTCCATCTGACGTTGATTGACATCTAGCAGGGTGGTTACTTCAAAGCCAAATTGTTGCAGGGTGGAGCCAATCGCATTGGCATCGTTGACAGGATTTTTGAGAGGAGAGGTGTGGGTATAAGCCGAGTTGCCAACGACGAGAGCCTGCTTAGGACCACCTGGGCTACTCGGTCGGGTCGCAGCACGCTCCCGAGCGGCCACCACCGTCAAATTCATTAATACCCAGATCATCAGTAGAGAGGTTGAGACTCTATACATAAATCTTATAAGGCGTAAGATTGTAGCAATTAAATTTTTTACAATTTAGTGGTAGGACCAATCGGCAGGATTGTCAATACTCGGCTTGCTCGCTTCAGCCTCATTTTAAAGGATCAAATTAAAGTCTTGTTATCAAGTATCTGCTTTCCGGATTCGTCTAATTGGCGTTGGAATCTAAGCAATTGCTCGAAAAACTCACCTGACTGGGAGTAATCGCGAAATGAATTAGTTTCTAAGTAACGAACGGAGGCTTCGTTTGAAGAGCCTATGTTAAAGATAGCATGAAGCATAAGGAGTGACGCTAAAAACTCTCTTTTACAGGGATACGAGCCATCAGTAAAATCATTGAATTAGCCGACAAGAAGACCTGTTCTTAGCGAACCCCAATCCCTTTCGACATCGCTGGCAAGCTGATGATTGGATGCCTCTTCAAAAGAGCTTCTCCATCAGTTAAAATGAACTTAAATTAATTTTTTTTAAGAAAGATTCGCTAAAGTAAAGTAGAATGAAGTTTAGTAAGTCTGCTAACCTTCACAAATTGAATTCAATAATATAAGTAGGGCGATGCTAACGATGAGCGTAATTTATAATAAATTTTGGTTGGTGTTGATTTCAGGAGCAATTGTGATGTCTGGTTGTTCAACCTATCATGACCAGACAGGAAATATCAGAGTATTCATCGAGAATGGTGATTATACAGCAGCATCTGAGGCAACCGATGAATTGTCAACCGACGGTAAGGATCGGCTGCTCCACTATATGGAGTCCGGCATGGTTCAACACTTGAGTCAGAGCTATGACAGCAGTAATGCCAAACTGGACCAAGCTGCAAATATTGCTGAAGACCTGACTACTAAGCGTGCGGGCGATGTGCTGAAAGCAGCGCTGATTAGCCCAAGCCAAAGTGATTATGCTGGCCAGGAGTTTGAGCGTGCATTCATTCATTACATCAAGGCTCTGAACTTCACAATGATGGCATTGGCAAACCCTGCTAAGAAAGTTGATCACCTGGAAAGTGCTCGTGTCGAAGCTAGAAAAGTGGATATCCTGCTAAGCGATATCGCTTACCAAAAGGGCACATATCAAGATGCTAAGGATGATGAAGGTAAGCTGTTCTCCCAACTGATGAAGATCTTTGATGTTTTGGTGGGGCAAGTAATTGACAAGGACAAGTTGATATACCGTGAAGATGCTTACGTACGCTACATGAACGGTTTAATCTACGAAATCAACGGCGAGTTGGACAGTGCCAGAATTGCTTATCAGAAAGCAGCAGAACTTTATGAACAGGGGTATGCAGAGCAATACAGTTTGGGTCAGGGTATCGTGCAGCAGGCTTGGTTCGATACTATTCGCATGATGAAGCAGGATGGTGGCTATGAAGATGAATGGCCTGGTCTAGCTAAGCAGAAATTGTCAAATACTCTGCAGAAAGAGCTAGATAGCAGTGAAAAGGCTCACATTGTAATTATTGGGCATGCTGGCTGGGTACCTCCGCGTGGCGAACTCAATATGCATTTGACTTTGGATACCAATACCAGAGAGTTGGTTATCCAGCCTGTGCTGACAGGAACCCCAAAGGAGCAAGAGGCTCAGCTAGTTTGGTTTCACCTGATGTACGCAGACCGTGGTTTGCTTCAATCAGTGATTAATTTTCAATTGCGTGGTGTAATTGGCGCTCTGGAAGGAATGGCTTCAAAGAGCTTCAGACTTGGGCCGCTATGGGGGTTAGCAGAGCAAATTGGTTTGCCAGATGCGTTGGCAATGGGAGGTACTCGGGTGACTGTGCCGTACTACAAACTGGAACCAAAGACCTTTGGTATGACGCAAGTAATGGTTGATGGGAAACCTCATGGTGAGATGGTTCAGGCAGAATCACTGGCAAACCTAGCTTTCCAGGGTCAATTACTGAACGCAGACAAAGATTTACAAGCTGCACTCGGGCGTACCATGACCAAGAATCTGTTTTGTGGCCAAATGGATGATGACCTCACGAAACTGGCTTGTAAGTCTGTAGCTGCGCTGAGTAGCCAAGCTGACACACGTGCTTGGTTGACCTTGCCACACTCCATTCATTTGAAGCGCTTGTCTGTGGAACCCGGTACTCACCAAATTACGCTCCGGACACCTTCTGCGAATGGTGGAACCTATCATGAGGTAACCCAATCTGTAGAGGTTAGTGAGGGTGACATCAAAATCTTTCGGGAGCACATTATTCCAACGCAAAATACTGCAATGATGCAACAGCCCGAAAGTACTCAAACGGAGTGGTTGACAAGGCGATGATATATTCGATATCTGTATCATCTTTGAACGTATCAACAGATATTCAGGGAATCAGTGGTGAGTAGCGTAAAGACAAATATTGTGATCTTCTTGGCAGCGATGTCGTTGCTAGTAGGGTGTGGTGGCAGCCCAGCAGTTACATCTAAACCAACAAAAACTCCTACCTTGCCAGCACCAGTGTGGTTGATTCAACCACCAATTGAAACGGGGTTTCTATATGGGACTGGTTCAGCTGAGGTTTATGCTGGTGATCAGGTCGGTGCTGCTGCACGAGCCAAAGATATGGCTCGTTTAGAACTCGTCAAGCAGATCGAAGTCAATATCAGCGGAGAACTGGAGCAGGAAATTACTGAAACGCTACAAAACAACAAATCAGAACTGACCGAGCGATTGCGTCAGTCTGTGAAAGGCAAAGTTACGTCTTTTGAATTATCTCATGTGATGAATGTAGATTCTTATTTTGACGAATCAAACAAGCAGGTTAGCATTCTTGTATGCCTTGATGTGAACAAGGAACTACAATCTCTGCATTCGCGCATTGAGGTGATTGACCAGCGCTTTGCTGAAGTAGTAACTGAGTTTGAGAATAATGAAAAACAGGGAATGGGATTGTTACGTCTTGTTGCATCAGGGCTAGTACTGGCTGAGGAACGCTCTGGTATTCAAGCGCGTGCTAATACTCTCAGTCTAACACGACAGCACGTGGATGTACTGTCCCCTGAATACCGCGATTTCATGAGAAAGGCTTATGCTCTTATTGGCATGCTGAAAGTGCATATCGCTGCACAAGGTGCTGACAGAAATTCTCTGGCAGCTGCCCTGACCACTGAGCTAAACAACAAAGGAATCAATATTTCTGAAGCAGAGCAAGCTGATATTCGGGTTGAGTATGATTTAAGTTTGAATAATGTGGTTCAAGGCGAAACGACGTTTGTGATTACCGAGGGTAATGTATTTCTGAAAGATGAGCAGGGACGCATTGTGAAAACTATCCAGGCAAAAGCCAAGGGAGCTTCTGTTGATGTAAAGGAAGCTGAGTCACGCTCAATTGCCAAGCTGTCACAGCAGTTGGGGAAGGAATTAGTTGATGTACTATTTTAGGCAGAAATCATACAAAGGGAGCTAATTGACTATGAATTTTCAGCAAACAGGCAAAAGCATATTAGCAACAGTACTGTTTCTGGGTACAGTTGTTTTCGTTAACGGCTGTGGTAGAAGTGTGGAGGTTGCCAGGGTAGATGCTGGAAAGGAAATCGCGCTTACAGATAAGTGGAATGACGAGGATTCTCGTTTAGTAGCTGAGGAAATGATCAACGATATGCTGAGCTATCCCTGGATCAGTCAATTTAATCAGCGTTTTCCTGGCAAAGAACCACTGGTAACCGTGCAGCGCGTTCGGAATAAATCCCACGAGCATATAGCTGTTGACACCTTTGTTAACGATATTAAGCGGGCTGTGATTCGCAGCGGTAAAGCCGGATTTGTTGCGACACTTGAAGAACGTCAAGATACTCGTGCAGAATTAGCTGACCAGGATATGAATGCTTCTGCTGATACTCGGATGGAAATGGGTGAAGAAGATGGGGTGAATTTCGCACTTTCTGGAACGATCAATTCCATAGTTGATCAGCTAGATGGTAAACGCGTGACCTACTATCAAGTAGATCTGAAGCTGATCAATCTGCAGACCGCTCGTGAAGTTTGGAATGGCAGTAAGAAAATCAAGAAATTCATGGAGCGCAAATCTTTTTCTTTCTAGAGTATGGAACTCTGACTCCCAAACTTTAATCAGTTCTGCTATAAACTGTATATGTGTAAGCTGATCAAATTGGAGGAGGGTGAAAG
>JAQWOT010000205.1 GCA_029245725.1 SAR324 cluster bacterium
CTGACGGGACTGGCTCCATCGAAGAGGCCCATCACACCCTCCAGCAAGCCGAGTTTGCCAGTTCCATATTTTTGAACGAGCCGCACCACTTCTGATCGGCCCATCATCCAAGAATCCAGGTTGATGCTGGGACAGCTTGCAAAATGCTGATGGTAGGCAGGATCGAGGTAGTCTGGGCCAGCTTTAAAGGGCTGAACTTGAACTCCCCACTTTTTTAGACCGGTCAGCAACAGGCATGTCAAGGCTGTCTTACCGCTGGAGCTTTGCAGACCGGCGAGCACTATTCCTGAAGGCATGGGTCAGAATTCAATGCCCAGTCGAGCCCGTACTCCCTGGTCGAAGTGGTGCTTGATTTTCCGCATTTCGGTCACCACATCGGCCCGTTCGATCAATTCTGCAGGAGCATGGCGTCCTGTGAAAACAAGTTCGACCTGAGGTGGTCGGCTGTCCACCAAGTCCAGCACTTGTTCTAGTGAGAGCAACTCTCGATGCAAGCAGTAGTTGATTTCATCAGCGATCACCAAGTCGTAATTTCCAGAACAGACAATGTCCTTCAAAGCAGCTACTTCTGGGATCAATTCTGCCTTCATTCGTTTGACATCCTGTGGCACCTTGCGACTGACACACAGGGCCCAGTAATGCGGAACGTTTCGGAACGTCAGATTCGGATGCAGATCTGGGCAAATTTTCAGCTCTCCCGTTTTCCAGCGAGGCTTGAGCATCCGCAGGTAATAGACCTTCAGTCCGGCTCCTAGTGCTCTGAGCATCAAGCCAAGCGAGGCTGTACTCTTGCCCTTGCCCTCCCCGGTGTAGATCTGAAAGGCTCCCACACGCTGCTTAGTCCTGAGCGGTTCTTCAAACTCGAACTCTGCTGAATCGGCTATTTCCTCAGTCATCGTTGTTCATCACTTGTTGGGTTCGCTTTATTAGGGCAGAGATATCAGAATAGGACTGAGCCACGTGGATGCGAGGGCGTTGCAGCACAATTAATGGAATCCCCAACGATTTGGCTGCCTGGTATTTCTCAAGGTATCCCCCAGCTTTTCCAGAATCCTTGGTGACCAAGATCTCAATCTTCCAACGTTCCAGGATCCTGTGATTTTCTTCTACGCTGAAAGGACCTTGTTGCGCACAGATTCTCGAAAGAGGCACACCGGCCTGTTCCAATTCTCGCAGGGATTCGCTGGTGGGGGCACAGCGCACAAACCACTCAGCTTGCCGATGGCGATCCTGGCTCAGAAACTCCAGCACCTGGTAACTCCCCGTTGCCAGCAAGATGCGCTTACCGCTCTTCAGTGCGAGGGCAGAGACTTTCTCAATGGAATCTCCACACAACTCATCCCCGACCAGTGTTGAGGGGCGTTCATAACGCAAACAGGGGATTTCTAGATCCACGGACAATTGCTGCAATTGCAGGGTCATCCGAGATGCATAGGGATGGGTTGCATCTACCAGCAAGCTTGCCTGGTGTTGGTGCAGAACTTGGTGCCGTCGTTCACGTCCAAGTGATCCCCAAACCACAGGGATCTTTTGTTCTCGCCAGGTCTGTACTCCTTGCTCAGTAGCCACGGAAACAATAACTGGAATTCCCTGCTGGTGTAGGCTGCGGACAATTTCATTGCCATCGCTGGTCCCAGAAAAAACCCAGACCGCTTTTCTTGGAAGCTCTGCCTGTTGAGCGGAGAGGGATGGCTCAGCCCAGCCTATATACCCTCTAGGGGTGAAGAGAAACTCCCGTTTTGGTTGTGTGAAGCGGTTTCCAATCACCAGCGATGTAAGCATATCAAATTGCCGATGACTCAACTCTCCAAGTTTGCAGCATTCCACCGACTGTTCTTCGCGGTAAGCGTTGCGAACGATCCCACACCAGGTCTCGGTACTCTTGAAGGTTTTTAGGATCTCCAGGATTCGATAGACTCCCTGTGAACGGGAACGACTCTGGACGTTATAAAGTACGATCACCAGATCGGCTTGGGCCAGGTGCTGTGCCCTGGTTTCGATCCATTCCCACGGACAGAGCAGATCTGACAGGGATAAAGTGGCAAAGTCATGAGCCAGTGGGGCTCCCAGCAAGGCTGCGCAGGCATTGGCTGCCGAGATTCCAGGAACCACTTCGACAGGGAAGGTGTCTTCTTCCTTCAGCAGTTCAAGCGCTAGCGTTGCCATGCCGTAAATGCCAATATCACCACTGGAAACCAGGCTCACCCGTTTCCTCTGACGAGCTAGTTCCAAGGCTCGCTCAGCACGCCTTCGTTCCTGGGTCAGAGGAAAAGTTTCAATCTGCTTATTCTGAATCCATGGCAAGACCCAGCGTAGATAAAGATCGTACCCGACAATAACTTCACTCTGGGTCAGGGCTTTTTTCGCACGCTCCGGCACAAGATCAATGAATCCAGGTCCAACCGAAACAAGAAAAAGCGCTCCTTCAGTGGACATGGACGCTTTCCAACATCTTGCTTAGCATTGCTGTTGAGATGCAACTGGCGAAGGACCAGCCCAGCAGAAAAATCGTTGGATCTCCTGCGCTGAAGGCACAAAGCTGTTCGTAATCGGCCTGCCCCAGGTTGGTACTTTGTTGACGTTGCGTGGGCAGTGTAGCCTGGACAACAAGCAGCAAGGGTAACTCTGGATCAGCCCCAACTTCTATTAGATTGGGCAACACATGCTGTCCACGGAAGGTGGGCATATAGATTGCGACACCTGAACCATGGTTCAGAAAGGTCGTGACGGCCCGGCAGGTCTCCAGATCGCTGTAAGTGGAGACCGTTGTGATCAGTAGTTCCGAACCACAATCCCTTGAGGTCAGGGGCACTCCCAATGCTGCAGCTGTTCCAGACAGGGTAGTGACGCCAGCCAGTATCTGGTAGGGAATCCTGGCTTGCTGTAATACTGCGAGTTCATCGGCTAGGCGAGCATAGATCAGAGTATCACCACCCTTGAGCCGAACAACACACTCATTTTGTCTGACCATGTCCAGCAGCAATTCGTTGATTTCCTTCTGTTTTTGGGAATGGTTCGTGGCGCGTTTCCCGACATAGATCTTCTGGGTGCGACTAGGAATTAGATCGAGGACTTCTGGACCTACGAGCGCATCGTAAAGCACGACATCGGCTTCTCGCAGTACTCGATAGGCTTCCAGCGTCAGTAGCTCCGGATTCCCCGGTCCAGCTCCCACGAAAATCACTTTCCCCAACATCATGCTTTCTCAGGCCAGGGAGGATCATGCACTATGGCCACGGTCACCCCATTGTGAGCCGTTTTTGGAACCAGCAGTTTTCCGGCATGGCTGGCTAGCAGTGCGCACGGTTCACAGACGCCAGCCACTCTCAACGTATCCTGAACCCAATCAGAAGATTTAGTGACCCATGGTCTGTGCTGCAGCAGACTCAAGGGGATTCCTCGCAAGGGAAGTTGCTGCTGGCGGCACCAGGCCCACAACCCAGATTCCTGTAACTTGACATCAACGGTGACTACCATTCGGAAGTTTGCAATGGAGAGTTGGTGAGTGTTCAAGACGTTCATGACGGCAGTGTCAATCTGCATCAGTGTGACATCACGCCGACAACCAATTCCAAGAATCAGGGGTCTCAGGCTTTCTGTAGCTGTGGTGAGAATTGGCTGGGCACCCAGTAAATTCGCCACACGCACAGACAGTTCGTTGGCTCCTCCTTCATGACCTCCAACCAGTGAAATCACTTGTCGGCCAGCTTCATCCACCAGCACGACACCCGGGTCGGTGTTCTTATCCTCGAGCATGCCCTGCAGGTAGCGCACAGCGATGCCGGTTGTACCTATAAAGATCCAGGCCCTATATTTCCGATAGACCGCACGAAAGGACTGCTGATTGGATGGAGCGCTTCCTCCTGGAAGTTCTGTGGCTGATAGGTGTTCAGCCAAGAAGTGCGCCATCGGTTGAACCACTCCTCTCACTGACCAGACTGCTAGATTGTGCCCATCCTCCATTAGGCCTCAGTCAGATCTTTTTCTCGTCGTCGAAAGCGGTGAGTGTACTGCGAGGAATAG
>JAQWOT010000206.1 GCA_029245725.1 SAR324 cluster bacterium
GAACAGGTGCTTGTCAACTTGATTGAAAACGCAATCAAGTACAGCCCTGAAAAGCGACAAGTCGAAATCCAAGGTAGCCTCGAGAAAAGCGAGGTAATGATCGAAATCAAGGATCAGGGCTCTGGCATTGATGCCCGGCATTTGGATCGAATTTTTGAAAGATTCTATCGAGAAGATGCAGCTCGAAGCAGAAAATTAGGGGGGACTGGGCTGGGATTGGCAATCGTCAAACACATTGTTCAGTCTCATGGAGGAATGGTAAGCGTCGAAAGTAATCTGAATATGGGCAGTAAATTCACTCTAAAATTTCCGACCACTATTCCCGAGAAGACTGAACTCCATGAGGAGAGAAAAGAGTCAGAAACATTGTCATGATTCATCGAGCACTTCTTAACAGAGCCAGAAGCCGATCCAGTTCTTCAGCAGAGAAGTAGCTAAGCCTAATTTCTCCTTGAAAGGGCGGCTTGTGATCAATCCGCATTTTTGTACCTAGGTAACGCTGCAATTCAGCTTCAATAGAACGCAATTCTGTATTAAGATCATCATCGATTCCAATTTTTTTTGATGGCTGGCTAGCTCTACTTTCTAGCACCTCCAAAATAAGCTTAACCTGTTTTTCTGTTTCACGAACAGACCAGTTATTAAGTAGTAATCTTCCCCGTAAATTCAGTTGTTCTTTAGGGTCTGAAAGGCTGAGAACTGCTCGAGCGTGTCCAGCACTTAAGCGACCCATTTCCAAATCCTGTTGAATTGCTTTCGGCAAGGCAAGTAAGCGAACCATATTCGCAATAGTGGACCTGTCTTTGCCGAGCTTCTTAGCCAATTCCTCTTGGGTTAATCCATGAAGCTGCATCAGTTCATGGTAACATTGACCCTCTTCAATTGGGGTTAGGTCTTCTCTTTGAATATTTTCAAGGAGAGCAACCTCTAGGGCTTCAGTATCACTCAACTTTGTGATGATGACCGGTGCTTGAGTCTCTCCTGCCAGTTGCAGAGCTCTCCAACGCCTTTCGCCAGCTACCAGTTCAAAGCATCCTTCGAGCATTGGATGATTTCTTACGATCAGGGGTTGTAGGACTCCCTGTTGTTTTATGGATTGACTGAGTTCTTGGAGAGCTTTGGGATCAAAAGATCGGCGAGGTTGATTAGGATTGGGCTTGATGCGGTAAATCGGAAGAAAACGCTGAGACCTTTGCTCACTCATTTTGAAGATTTCTCAAGATGAACAAAATATTCAGTATTTTGACTCTTCTTTCCCTTAATAATTGACTCACAACTGCCCAGCATTCGTAAACCCAGCGTGGTTGCAGCCTCAATGATTTCATTAAGTACTCTGGCATGAACGGCTCCTTCTTTGACTCTCCCTCCCCTGCGAACCTCCTTTCTATCCGCTTCAAACTGAGGTTTGACAAGAGCTAAAAGCTGGGAGCCACCAGTCATCAGTTCATAAAGTTTTGGCAATATCAATCGGAGAGAAATGAAGGAGGCATCTACCACAATTATTTGAATTGGATCTGCTAAGTTGACTGGGTCAAGATAACGGATATTTGTACGTTCCAAGTTAACTACTCTTGGATCCTGTCGAAGTTTCCAAGCTAGTTGGCCATATCCGACATCTACCGCATAGACTTTCTGGGCTCCGTGCTGCAGTAAGCAATCTGTAAAACCTCCCGTCGACGCCCCCACATCCAGAGCAATTCGATCAAGGACTTCAATTTGGAACTCCCGAATCGCTCCAGCGAGCTTGACTCCACCTCGGCTAACATATGGATGATCCTGAGCTTGTACTGCCAATTCTGATTCTTGGTCCACACTCTTGCCAGGTTTATCCACTCGTTCTGTATTGACCAGAACCTTGCCTGCCAGAATCAAAGACTGGGCTCGCTCACGGCTTGGAGCCAGTTGACGCTCAACAAGCAACAAATCCAGCCTTTGACGAACAGCCATAAGGAATTTATTTGTCCAGGAATTCTAAATCTGTAATCTCCACTTCAACTTTGCCTTTTGGAATAGGGATGATCAAAGAATCACCAACAGTCTTCCCAACTAAGGCGCGCGCAATTGGTGAATTGCAAGAGATTTTACCTTTCTCGAGGTCGGCCTCATCTTCACCGACAATCTGGTAAGTTTTTTCCTCGTCTGTTTCGATATTGATATAAGTAACTGTAGAACCGAAGATGACTTTTTCTCCGCTGAGACGGCTTATGTCAATGACATTGCATTGTGCTAGCTTGCCATTGAGTTCCTGAATACGACCCTCCACGAATCCCTGGCGCTCCTTGGCCGCATGATATTCCGCGTTTTCCTTTAAGTCCCCATGCTCTCTGGCGTCTGCAATTGCCTGAACGACTTCAGGTCGTACAACAGACATCAGATGCTTCAACTCCGTTTTGAGTTGTTCATGTCCCTGCTTCGTTACAGGGTACATTTGTTCCGACATGCTTGTTCTCCGAGATTGGAAAGAAAAATTTGAAATACGATAGTGAGTAAGTTGAATGGGTCAAGTTCTTCGCATCAAGCTAAATTCAGCAATTGTGATCTGTTTTCTTGGGATTGCCTTGATGATGATTCCATTTCACGCCCGTGCTGATCTAAAATGTGCAGGGACCGCTCTGGCTGAATGGCTGGTCCCCGGATTAGGTTACGCAATCAATGATGACTACGACAAAGCTCTTATTTTTGGTGGATTGCGGTGGTGGGCCATCAATGGCTACATGCAATATTCAGATAGTGAAAATCTCCAAGCATATCCTGATGAAGTTTTTAAAGAGACAAAGAATGAAGAGGGGGAGGATGTCACTGACATTTATTTGAGTAAAGAAACTTATTACACAATGGCTTATCTGAGACTCTACACCAATATCAGCCTGATTACTTTCTATGATTTTTACGATGGTGGATGTAAGGACAATACAGACACCTACTGGGAAATTTTCTCTCCATTTCAATTCTGGAAATTTGGAGATTCGTATACGTTTTGGATTCCCACTGGAATTCAACTCGTAACACCTGGGACACCTAATTTGACTTATCATGTTGATGCAGAACTGACACGAGAACAGATGCAGAGGATTGACTTCATCAATAGCCAATTGACCGGTGCTGGTGAAGAAATGTTTTTTCGTGGATTCATCCAGCGATCAATCTACAGAGGCTTAAATCGTAGTTTTAGTAAAGGTGTCGCACGATGGACGAGTATTTTTTTGGCTAGCAGTCTATTCGCTGTTGCCCACGATGGCTCAGGATTCAGTGCCAATCCAGGAGCAGCGTTCTTGGCCGGACTTTATCTAGGTACGGTATATCATCCTGCTAAGGGAGATTTTAATTTGACAGAGGCCATAGCGATTCACTCTTGGTGGAATTCTTTGATCAGTTACAAAAATTATCGAGATGCCACCTTTGTTGAACGAGCCGATGGGGAAACTGCAAAAACACTTCGGGTCAACAACTACCAGCCTTTGTTTGGATTTACCTATCGTTTTTGAGAGCAAATGGAATTCTCTTGGGAGTTAGTTGAATCAATCCTGATTCTGCTGCTGGCTGGCTCGTTGGCTGGAATCATGGCTGGCATGTTGGGGATTGGAGGAGGAATCATTCTGGTGCCTCCTCTAGTCTTTGTGTTCGACCTTATGCAGGTATCTGGGGTTGTTATTTCCCATCTAGCAATTGGAACCTCGCTCGCAACAATCATTGCTACCTCTCTTTCTTCAGCAAAAGCACATCTTAAAAGGGGTTCTGTTGATCAACAACTCCTCAAGTATTCGATCATTCCAACATCTTTGGGTGCAGGTTTTGGAGGGTTATTAGCGGGCAGTCTCAGCGGAGGGGTACTAGCTATGATCTTTGGGTTTATGGCTGTTATTGTATCAGTTCGCATGATGATTGCCAGCAAAGCCTCCAATGAGATTGATCACGAACCAAATAGATCTTTGATTGGGAATCTTACAGGACTTACAGGGATCATTTCCGCTATGGTTGGGATTGGAGGAGGAGCTATGAACGTTCCGCTGATGAACATGATGGGCATCAAGATGCACCAAGCAGTTGGTACTTCAGCGAGTATGGGCTTTGTAATTGCCCTACCCGGAACAATTGGATTTATTGTCTCAGGATGGGAGAACCCAAATCTGCCTGAATTCTCTTTCGGCTTCATTCACTGGCTTGCTGCCCTTTGCATTTGTTTGATGACCGTAATCTTAGCTCCTCTAGGTGCAACAATTTCCCATCGGCTAAATACCAAGAAATTGAAACAGGTTTTCGGGATATTTCTGTTGGTCGTTGCGATGCGAACTCTTTGGCGACTTTGGTCCTAATGCCTTTGAAAGATCCACGTTATACAATCTAATGAACGAAAATTCTCCAGCAGCAATCGCTTTAAAACTAATCGTTTTCCGAATTAACGAAGAGCAGCCGTTTTATGGGATTAATGTTTTCAAGACTTTTGAAATTCAGCGAGCAAAGCATTTCACAATTAGTGAAGTTCCAAGGGCTAACGAGTATATTGAGGGAATTGTTTATATCAGGAATCAACCAGTACCGCTAGTCAATCTTCCACGTTGGCTTGGAACTAATTTGAGTGAGCAAGAGGAGGGGAATTCGTCGATCATCTTCTGCAATTTCAATAATATTCAAATAGCTCTTAGAGTTGGAGGTATTCACAAAATTATCATGAGAGATTGGCAGGATGTCCTTCCTTTAAAATTTCATGAGTACATGTCTGTTGACCGAAATCTCAATTACACCCTGCTTGATGATGGATCTTCAGTCTGTCTCATTCTGGATGTTGAATACTTACTGAAAGAAGTTTTGCCTCATGAATTTTCAGAAATTCAAGAAGATGTTCAAAATTTACCTTTGAGCAATGTTGAAATACCAGAATCTCTAAAAAATGGGACAATTCTTGTTGCTGAGGATAGTCGGTCCGCTCAGATGTACCTCAAAAATTTCTTCGAGAAGTTGAATCTCTCTTTCAAGATTTTTGAAAACGGGGGACCTCTCCTGGAGTATGTCCAAGATATTTCAGACCTTTCAAAAATACCCTTGATAATTACCGACATTGAGATGCCCATAATCTCTGGACATGAGGTCATCAGAAGGTTGAAGTCTGACTCTAGGACCAAGCACATTCCGATTTTAGTCTTCAGTTCTATGACGAATGACCAAAGTCGCAAAGCTGTCAGGGAACTAGGCGCTGATGGGTTTGTCGGAAAGCGAAGTGTGGAACAAATGCTGAAACAGTTAGTTGCTACTGCCCGAATACCCTTGGCTTCATCATTTTCTTGATTTATTTCAAAATATTTTTCTTATAAATGTTTATTAAATACCCAATTAAGTTTTAATTTTCTCACAATTCTTAAAGTAATGGAATAAAAAAAACAAAGTCATCTGCCTGAGTAGGCTTGCTTATTCTGGGGATAGATATTTTGGGCATCGCTATTGTCTGCACTGTCAGTTCGAAAAAATTTACGGCCAGAATCACCTCATCTTTGCCGTTTAGCATCAAAGGAAGCCATGAAAATTGCCATCGTTGGTTCAGGCATTGCCGGACTAACAGCTGCATACCACCTGCATCCTCGTCATCAAATCACTCTTTTTGAAGCTTCTCCCAGACTAGGTGGGCATTCCAACACTGTTACAGTGGATCTTCCTGTAGGCAAAATTCCTGTTGATACGGGATTCATTGTATTCAATGACTGGACTTACCCCAATTTTATCTCACTGATGAAAGAGATAGGAATAAAGGGCAAAGCTACAGAAATGAGTTTCAGCGTCAAAGACGAGCAGAGGGATTTTGAGTATAACGGGCACACAATAAATACTCTTTTTGCACAGAGGAGAAATTTAGTGAGGCCTTCGTTTTGGGTGATGCTCAGGGATATTATCCGCTTCAACAAGGAAGCAAAGGAACTGCTGGAGAGCGATCAAGATCATCTCACCCTTGGAGACTTTCTAAGGATAAGGAGATATGGAGAATTATTCTGTGATCATTACATAATCCCAATGGGTGCAGCGATTTGGTCTACGAGTATCGAGCAAATGATGGATTTTCCCATCAAATATTTTGCTCGCTTCTTTGAGAACCATGGGCTTTTGAACGTAGTAAATCGACCTCAATGGTACACGATCCCTGGCGGCTCTCAAGAATATGT
>JAQWOT010000207.1 GCA_029245725.1 SAR324 cluster bacterium
GCGTCATCTTTTGGCATTTCGCCGACCCAGCCACCCAGTTGCTCCGGGGGTAACTTGGCAACCAGATCTGAAAGTGGAAGTGGGGTTGAGCTCATCTCAGCTAAAACTTCTGATGCACGATCTTCGGGGAGTGTGGCTAGAATCTGAACTTGGTACTTTGTTTTTAACTGAAGCATTGCAGCAGCAATGTCAAAGGTGCTAAGATCCTTGAGCAAACTTTGCAAAAGGTCGTTTTTCTCACTTTGAATTAGGCTTTTAATCAATCGGTGATATTGCCCACGCTGTTTTGCCAAGTTACCTCTTCAGGAATAACAAAGATTTCAATGAATCGTTGATGACTAAAGATCACCAATCATATTTGGTGGAATTTATTCTGCTCAGTTGTCCGCCAAAATAATTCAATCTTCCAGAAACTACTTAGAAAATAGAATTTTTCATGCGAGTCATAACATTAAATCTAAACGGGATTCGAGCCGCTTTTCGAAAGGGATTTGGGGAATGGTTAAAAAAGCAGGACGCTGATCTAATACTTCTGCAGGAAACCCGGATTCAACCTGAGCAGTTGACTACTGAACAGACACAGATTGACAGATTTCAGTCTTATTTTTCCTTTGCAGAAGCAAAAGGCTATTCAGGAGTTGGGGTCTATTCGAAAAAAAAACCGATCTCAGTTGAAAATAAAGTAGATTGGCTAGATTTTGATAAAGAAGGAAGATTTCTTCTTCTGGAGTTCGAAGATCTATTTGTGCTTTCACTTTATCTTCCCTCTGGAACTCGTAGTGATGAACGACAAAATTTCAAGTATGAAACGCTAGATTGGTTTCGCAGATGGAGTTCGTCATTAGTTGAGTCAGGTAAACAAGTTTTGGTTTGTGGTGACTTGAACATCGCCCACCAAGAGATTGATTTGAAAAATTGGAAAGGAAACCAGAAAAATTCTGGGTTTCTTCCTGAGGAGAGAGAATGGATGGCAGGACTTTTTGAGTTGGGGGGATTTAGTGATGTGTTCCGGAGCCTATATCCAGACCTTGAAATGTATACTTGGTGGTCTAATCGGGGAAGAGCTTGGGAGAAGAATATTGGCTGGCGAATTGACTATCAAATAGCTACGCCTAAGCTTGCAGCATCCGCGATTGAGGGATCAGTGTACAGTGAGGAAAGGTTCTCTGATCATTCTCCTCTCATAATTAATTATGATTGGGAATTGAACTGAGAGGTGGGTTTTATGGGGATAGAGCCTACCCCCAAGAGCAATCAGGCGTTCTCAAGGACAGTGTGTGGGTCACTTTTTACGCGGAAGAATTCGTAAGGTACGTTTAGAGCCCTAGAGATTCTTTCGAGTGCAGCATCAGAGACATCGGCAGCGTGTGATTCCCAACTTTTCACGGTTTGAATGGCAAAACCAAATTCATATGAAAAAGCTTCGATAGACATTCCGCGAAGTAGACGTGCATATTTGATGCGGTCACCAACACGATCTAGGTCTAAATTCGCATCAAGCCCCATTTCACGTACATTAATACACAAGACCTTTGCAATTTCACTATATTTAGTTAATTTTGGGGTGGAGTGACCAGTTTCCCAGTTCTTAACGGCGGTCAATGAAACATTCAGCTTTCGGGCAAAATCTTTGCGGGTCAAGCCTGCATTTTCACGCCACTGCACCATTTTTTCGCCAAATGAGTTGTCTTCGATGTTTTCGTTGGCTGCTGTAGCTTGCTCAGTCATAGCGACTACGACTCCTTGTCATGGGGTAGGGAAAGACACGAATTCCTGATCATGTACTTTTCCTGCGGGTGGTCCCGCTAAACAAAATCACAGCGTGCTTTCAATTTTTTTAGCGCATCCGTAATTAACTTAAAAACCATAAATTATTATTATTATTGTTTCATTTGTCAAGGATTTTCCTCTTGCAATTGTTGAATCTACTCTTATGGAGTACCTCTGCTTCAGCACTTTTGTAACAAAACTGATCCGGCTGAATAACCAGCTCCAAAAGCGCAAAATACTGCCCAAGATCCTTGACTCATATTCTGTGATTCAGAGAAAGCTAATACCACTCCAGCTGCCCCAGTATTGCCATATTTTTTTAAAACTAACGGAAGTTCAGCTGGTGAAGGCTCTCGTTCTAGAATTTTTTTTGCGAGCAATAGATTCATTTTGCTATTTGCCTGATGTAACCAAACGCGTTTGATGAAGCTACTCTTTACACCTTCTTCTTCTAATTGATTCAAGATCATCTCTGAAACAAGCGGAACAATCTCCTTAAATACTGCTCGACCTTGCTGAGAAAAAAGATTTCTGGGATGCCATGGATCAGTTCTGTTCACTGCTTGACGGAGAAAACCTCCATCATTTCTAATATTGTTTGAGAAATGAGTCTGGAGTTGAATATTCTTGACGGAGAAAGCATTGCTGGATTTTGATGTCTCGCTTCGTTCCAGATAGAGTGCACCTGCAGCATCCCCAAAAATAAAATGGCTGTCTCGATCCCTGAAATTGAGATGCCCAGTGTAAAATTCAGGGCTGACAATCAAAACTCCTGAAAGTTCAGGCTGAATCATTAGTGAGTTGTAGGCCAACCGAATCGCAAAAGGTACCGAGGAACACGCAACGTTCATATCAAAAGCGAATCCATTAATGCCAAGAGATTTTTGAACCTCGATGGCTAAACTGGGATAAGGGCGCTCATAGTTGGAACAGGCTGATATCAGCATGCCAACGTCACTGGCTGATTTATTAGCTTGATCCAAAGCTTTTTTGGCGGCTGCTAAACCCATTTCCGCTTGATAACTCAATTCATCTGGATTTCGATCTTCCAGATCAGGACGCAGCCTTCGTGGATCAATAATCCCGCTAGCCTCCATTACGTGTCGCTCTTCAATTCCTGAAGCATTCTTGATGAAATCAGCGCTGGAGGTTTTCATGGCTGTCCTATCGCCAGCTGTGATTTCTGCTGAGTACTCACGGTTGTATTCCTCAACATGCGCGTTAAAGGCCTTAACCAAGGTCTCATTGTCAATGACATCTGAGGGAATAAAGGTTCCACATCCTGTGATAAGGATTTGATCAGTCAAAGTTCTTCTCAAAATTAAATTTGGTCCAACCAGTAAATCTGGCCTTTGCCAATCCTGATGACATCAGGCGTTTCAGTCGTGAAATCTATAATCGTCGAATGCTCAGCAAAAATTTCTCCTCCATCAATCACCAAGTCCACTTGCTTACCAAATTCCTCATGGATTTCCCAGGCGTTGTCAAAGAGATGATCTTCACTGCTACAAAGCGAGCTGCTAAGAATTGGATTCCCCAGTTCTGAAACGACTTGTGTAGCTATGATTTGATCAGGCCAGCGAACTCCAATTGTACTTCGTTTTGTTAGTAAAATCTTGGGAACGATTTTGGAGGCTCGGAATAAAAAAGTATATGGACCCGGGAGGTGGCGTTTTAAAATTTTGAAAACTGCTGTATCAATGCCCTGTGAATATTCTTGGATCTGTTGAAGGTTGGAGCAAATGAAAGTCAAAAGTCGTGTAGAATCGACATCCTTGTTTAAACTAATCTTTGTTAGTGCTTTCTTGCTGTAGATGTTGCAGCCAAGTCCATATACGGTATCTGTAGGATAAATGATGACTCCATCATTCTGGAGGACATCAATGACTAGGTTGATGTAACGGGGCTGTGGATTGTACGGGTGAATTTCGAGGAGCATTAAACTAGCGTGGAATACGAGGCTGGATCCGATTGATAGTTTCTTTCTGGAATTTTGCCTCTTGTTCCTTCTCCCATTGCGATCGAGGGTCTCCGTCTTTCTTGGATTCCAGACACTGTTGCAGGAAGTTTTGAAAGATATTTGCGACCGAGTCTAATTGAGTGATCAAATGATGATCAGATGGCAGCAAGTGAAGCGAAACTTTGTAATTACGTGCAAAGTTGATCGCATTTTCGACGGGAACCACCTCATCATCCCAACCATGAACCAATAAGGTCTTCTCAGCGAATGGCCTGGGCGAATTGGGCTCTAGGTTGTCAATACTAACAGCAGATGCCATCAAAAAAAGTCCCTGTGGCTTCAGCTTTTCTGAAGCACAAAGGGATACCCAACTCCCCATACTTGAGCCAACAAGAATTAGTTGTTCTGAAGCAGAGGGTCGAAGTGAGAGTAATTTCTTAACTCGGCCATAGCCACTCTTCATGCCTGAGTAATCAGGACTGACCACTCTGAAATTCAAATTTTCAGCGACCTGGGCCAATCTTTTGATCTTTGTTCCCCATGGTCCGCTTTCCTGCCCATGTGCAAAGTAAATTATTCGCTCGTTTGCCATGATCAGTTAATCTCCATCGTCTGAAGAAATTTGATTTCTGCCCAGTCTTCGTTTGTTCGCTCAAGTCTCCATGCATTGGCCGGAAGATAAACAAGATTCCCCTGAGAATCCCGAGCCAAGGAATCAAGAAACTGTTTTTCAAATCTTTTTAAAGCCTCAGCGTCTCGAGTGACTACCCAACGTGCCGTTAAAAAATTTGCAGATTCCAAGTGAGCTTCGACACCATATTCATTTTTCAGACGAGCAAGAATGACATCGAACTGCAAGATCCCAACAGCTCCCAAAAGGTAGTCATTTCGATTAAGTGGTCGGAACAACTGAACAGCTCCTTCTTCAGTGAGTTGTTGCAGACCTTTTTCTAATTGCTTGGCTTTCAAGGCATTGTCGATATGGACTTTGCGGAAGTGTTCTGGGGCAAAATGTGGGATGCCAACAAATCGGAGATCTTCTTTTTCGGTAAAACTATCCCCGATACGGATGGTTCCGTGATTGTGAATGCCTATAATGTCACCGGGGAACGCTTCTTCTACATTTTCTCGATCCTGAGCGAGAAACATAATGGCATTGTGTAATTGTACTTCTCTTCCCAGTCGTTGATGTTTTACACGCATCCCACGCTGGAAACGGCCAGAACATATCCTCAAGAAGGCAATTCGATCCCGATGAGCGCGATCCATGTTCGCTTGAATCTTAAAAATGACTCCACTGAAGGCTTCTTCGTAGGGAGAGACCTCACGAGTTTGCGTGGATCTTTGCCTTGGTGCAGGAGCGACTTCCACAAAGGCATCAAGCATTTCAGAGACACCGAAGCTATTGATTGCGCTTCCAAAGAAAACAGGAGTTTGTAGACCCTTCAGATAGCGTTCGCTATTGAATGGAGTTGAAGCACCTTCCAGTAACTCGATATCCTCTCTCAGTTCATCTGCTTGTGTGCCCAATAGTTCATCCAAATTTGGATCAGCAAGGTCAGTGATGCGGACGATATTGTCAACTTTCTTTGTTATGGAAGCAGCAAATAAGGAAAGTTCTTTGCGATATAGGTTGTATGTTCCTCTGAAGGATTTCCCCATCCCGATAGGCCAACTCATTGGAGCACACTCAACCCGCAAGCTCTCTTCAACATCCTGCAGCACATCAAGTGGTGGTAACCCTTCTCGATCCAGTTTGTTTACAAAAGTTATGATTGGAGTATTTCGCAGTCTGCAAACGTCCATCAATTTTCTGGTTTGTTCCTCTACCCCCTTTGCGCTGTCAATGACGACCAGGGCACTGTCAACGGCAGTAAGAACTCGATAGGTGTCTTCAGAAAAATCTTGATGTCCAGGAGTGTCTAGAAGATTCACCTCGCAGTTTTGGTAAGTGAATTTCATGACGGAAGAAGTAACAGATATACCACGCTGTTTCTCAATTTCCATCCAGTCACTGGTTGCATGACGGCTGGCTTTACGAGCCTTAATGGAGCCTGCGAGCTGTATTGCTCCACCATAGAGCAGGATTTTCTCCGTAAGAGTGGTTTTCCCTGCATCAGGGTGACTAATGATTCCGAATGTTCGACGCCTATCAACTTCCTGTTGGAATTGAGAAGTGCTCATAAATCAGATCGCTCGCTGTGATGCCAGTTGTCGATACTCAGCAAGTCTCCGTTCTACACGTCCAACTGATGCTGCAAAGTCCCTGTTCCCATTTTCTTTTTTTAAAGCCTCAAGATAGGCTCTTCTTGCTTGTTGGTAGTCATCTCTACTGAGTGCTCCAGCCTCATAACTTAATCCAAGATTGTACCAGTCCTCGGCAGTCCGATCATTTTTTGAGAGTGACTCAAGGCGCTGACGAGCTTCGTCCCAAAGGCCATCTCTCAGCAGTTCCTCTGCACGTTCTTCTTCCCCTCCTTCGGCAATCAAAGCCTTAATGCGTTGAGTGGTGGGTGAGATGCTCTGAAGGAAAGATTCAACGGCTTTTGATCCTAATTTTTGAAGAATTTGTTCTCGCTCTTCATCTGGCAGGTCGTTGAGATTTGGATTTGGAAGTCTATTGTCTTCGTAAAAGATTTCTTTAGTTTTAGTTTGCTCGACTACTGCTAATTCCCTAATCGGAATCGGAATCAGAGGAATTTTAGACCGATTCACCAAATTCGCTATACCTGGTATTGGTCTAGCCTCATAGCGATGTTGATAACTTTCAGGGTCAATAATCTGCTTGCCAAAATTTCCTCCAGAAACTCGAACAGCTACTGTCCTCTGTTCTTGATCTCCACCAATGATGGTCAAGTTGAAGTTCGTTTCAGTATAAATAGAAATGTTTCGGTAGCGGTAGGTTCTGATAACTTGATTGACTGGTGGTAGATCTGCATCGACACTCATCCCCGTCAATAAGGTTGCTGCACCGAGATCAATCAGAGATGAGTCCAGTCCTCCGGGGCGGCAAATATATGCTCTACTATCCAATGTAAGGGCATCTTCGCCAAATGTGATGCTAACACCAGCAGATAGTCTACCTCCAATTCCACCCTTACAAGTTGCCAGTTCGGTGAATTGTCCTACTTCTCTTTGTCCACCGCTAACAATTTCGCCCTGTATTACCCCAATTCGTTGGCTGGGTAGCAAGTTTTCTACAGGTAATGTGTCTACAATCTGAGTGTTGAATCGTCCTTGATGGTTCAATTCATTGACAAGTTCCTGCAGCAAAATCTCCTTCAGATTTAGTTGATCACCTTCAGCCTTAACCATATCCTGACGAATGTAGATTTCCGTAACTTCTCTGGGAACATCAAGTTGGGCTGGCCGCTGAACATTCAACTCGATTGCCGAGTTGGAACTGCAGCTAATTTGGAAAAACAGAGTCGGGATCGTCAATAAGAATGTGAATCTCATTTTGCTCAAGGGTGTAGTAAGGAAGGGAAATTAATTTCTATTGAGGATAGGAGACTCTTTTCCAAAAGACAATTGGCGGTTGCCTGAGAACTCAAGTTTCTGCCAATTTTTGTTTTTTGATGAGAGAATTTGATCCAAATTTATTCGGACGTTGGTAACAATCCGGTTAATTTTGGTCTTCGGGAGGAATGACTAACTGGTAGCTTTCAGCCTAAAGAAAGCTACCAATAGGAGGGACTGGAACAGTTTACTTAGATGATTCAATTACATTTATGGCTTTTAGTGCCTTATCCTTGATCTCTTCATTACCCAATAGATCAGCAGCTTTGTGTAATGAACGTGCATCTGTGATTTTCACCCCTGGGGTGTAAAT
>JAQWOT010000208.1 GCA_029245725.1 SAR324 cluster bacterium
CAGTCTGATATTAGTGTTCAGGCTTTCTGCAACTTTTCAATGAAACTTTGGGATGTTTCACTCCGAAGCAGTTCGTGAATAATTGAAGCTTCTGATACGATTCTAGCAATTTCAGCAAGTATATTCAGGTGGATTTCAGGATCATCTTTTGGACTGATCACCAGAAAAACCAGACGGACAATTGCTTCTTCTGATTCCCAATGAAGCCCAAAAGGAGCGATTGCGACCACGCAGATTGGCTCGGATATGTCTGGTGAATAAGCGTGTGGAATAGATACGTCATGGCTCAACCTAGTTGAAAAACTTTTCTCTCGCGACAATAGTTCTTTCACAATTTCAGAAACTTTGAGATCTGGGAAGCGATCTTTTGCCTTTTCTACCATCGTATCAAATAATTCGTCCATTGTGGCTGAAGAGGGAAAGATGACTTGCTCAGGATAGGTATAGAAGAGCAGATAGCAGGCTTTTTGTCGGAAGATCAAGACCGAGCCTTCCTGATCATTCGGAAGTTCGGGTTGTAACTAAATGTGCTTACCTAACTGCAAGATAAGAGGAATCGTGTCATGTCTCAATTTGGGGGGCAATTCCTTAAGGTTTGCTTTGGCAATGACAGCATCTTTATTGCGAAGCGTGTACTCAATTTGAGTAGGTTTTGGCAGATTATTCCAAATTGGTTGACCAAGACCCCCAATAGGATGTTCCTGCCTCGCACTGTCCGGTGACCAGCGAAAGACATGCTTTCTCCCAACTACTTCTGCCCAACGTTCACAAATCAATTGATTCAAGTCCCGATTATCTGTCAAAGCCAATACGTTGCCAATAAAAGGGTAAAATTCTGGTGGGAGTCCTGTTTGATCTAGGGCGTTGCCACGCAAGACACGAAGGCCCTCTGATTCAGCCTGCCGGGCTAACTCTGTGTTGGTGTCCATCAAAACACAAGGATGTCCAGTTGTCTGTTCAATAAATGAGGCTACTCGACGTGCCAATAAATGCACCCCGATGATCAGCCAACCCTGACGGTCCTGAGATTTAACACGGAGGAAATTTGCAACTTTTCCTGCGCTTAGGCCCTGAATAATGACTGTGAATCCAATAACGCTGAACATGAACGCCTGTAAAAAATTTGCTTGGTTTCCCAAACTCGGCTCAAGCCTCAGGGCAAATAAGGAAGCCATCGCGCCAGCGATAATTCCCCTTGGTCCATCCAACTCAGAAAGCAACGCTCACGGATGCATAGATCTGTCCTAAAGCTTGAAGTAATCACACCGAGAGGACGAATTAAAATGACAACACCTAAAATCAACCAAATCCCGTTGTCGAAGATGAAGTTCGCAAAATCGGTGAGACGTAGTTGGGCTGACAATAAAATGAATAATATCGCAATCGACATCTCTGTCAGTTCTTGTTTGAATTGCTTGAGCTGTTTGATTCCTCACTTTTGCTCAGCCCCAACATAAATCCCATTATGATGACTGTGAGCAAGCCAGCCTCATGAACCACATCGGCCACCCCAAAAGCTAGTAACGCTCATGCCAGCGCTAAAATGTTTGTGTATTCACGTTGAATCCAATGACGGTTGATGGCAACCAGTAAAATATAGCCTCCCACCAGGCCTGTTCCCATACCCACCAATAAACGTAAACCAAATCCTTCAAGTGCATTCAGGGTAAGACTTCCTGCAAAGAACCACTCGAAGCAAAGAACCGTGATAAAAACCCCAATTGGGTCAATTAAAACTCCCTCCCAATGAAGAATGTGATGTAGGCGTTCGTTGACTCCAATTCTTCTAAGTAGGGGGTGAATGACAGTTGGTCCTGTCACAATGATGAGAGAACTTGCCAGTAAGCAGAAAGACAGAGAGTAGTTGAACCAGAAATGAATGAGAACGGTTGTTCCAAGCCAGGTGATCAATACCCCAATTGTCAGCAGCCGCCAGATGACTCTGGGAGTCTGCTCAAATCAAATTCGTTGTAGGGAAAGGTCTCCCTCAAACAGAATGACTGCGACACATCCTGAACAAGCAAATCGATACCATTACCTAACTTCACAGGATCAGTCAGGCCGCTAACTTCTGGTCCTAATAAAATTCCACCTAGTAGAAGAGGTACAATGGCAGGTATCCGGAGATGCTGGGCAGTGACCAATAGTGTCACCCCGGTTGCCAGGGCGATCACCAGAGTAGAAAGTTTAATGTGAACGGGATCCATTTGGGAGAGAAGAAATCCCGGGTGGGCTTTCAGGAATGGGTGAATGCGAGGCGATCCTCTATTTGAGAATCGCTCCTTCAACATTTTGAATGAAAGTTACCAGAGCTTGAACTTCTGGTACATCACCAAAAGCAGATTCAATCTGTTTTAGAGCATCTTCAGTTCGTAGATCTTGTCGGAAAAGAATCCTGTGAGCTTCAAGAATCTGATTGATCACTTTGCGTTCAAAGCCTTTTCGTCGGAGTCCAACAATGTTGATTCCTTTTACTTCGAAACGATTACCATAGCCAGTCGTGTAGGGTACGACGTGCTTGTCAATTAGAGACCCTGCACCAGTATAAGCATAGGAGCCAATGTGGACAAACTGGGTCACCCCGTTTTGACCACCGAGCGTAATAAAGTCTTCCATCACTACGTGACCGCTCAGACCAGTATAGTTAGCCAGGACATTGTGGTTCCCTAAAACACAATCGTGAGCAACATGGACGTAGCCCATGAGGAGGTTATGATCTCCAATAATGGTTTTTCCACTTCCTTGGACAGTACCACGATGGACAGAGACGCACTCTCGGAACTGATTGTTTGAGCCTATAGTAAGAGTGGTTGGTTCACCGTCATATTTTAAATCTTGGGGAGCACTACCGATGTAAGAAAAAGGATAGAAGACGTTGTCTGAGCCCATTGTTGTTGGGCCTTCCACAGTCACATGGCTTTTCAAGATGCAGCGATCGCCTACAATGACATCAGGACCAACCACAGAGAACGGCCCAATTTCAACATCATTACCAATTTGGGAACGTTCATCCACCAGTGCTGTGGGATGAATCCACTGCATATGGGAACTCCTTTGATTCGTTTAAAATTGCCTTGAAATATAAACCTCACCTTTTTCGAAGACAAGTTCTTCACTCATAAATAGGGCTTTCAATTCGCTGGATTTGCAGAGATCCAATCAGACACATACTGAACTTGATTCTGAAAGACTTGCGTCATCCGAAAGGATGTAACGGCACTTGCAGCTAAGGGGAATTCCATGGGAGGAGCGAGGAGACCATGCCATTCACTAACTTGCTGTAACGTGGTTGCCAGTTGGAATGAAGTTAGACGAATCCCACTGCGATAAAGTAATTCTGTTGTGGTTTCAGCGATTGCATGTCCGACCAGTGTCCAATGAGTCATCTCTTGTCCCGGGGCATATTCGTTCAACAGTCTACGATGAAGAGTGATCCCGGGATGATTATTCTGCTGAAGCATTGGGAGATAGCTGAGGAAGGAGACTCGATTCAGAACCTCCGGATCAAATTGTCTGAGCAATTCACCATTTGCGATACCAGAACCTGCATAGATTGGAACATTCCACTCCTGATGCTGCCAAATAAAAGCCTGAGTTTCCAGTGTATCTCCGAGCACTACAATAGCATCTGGAACTAGGGCTACCAATTGATCTAACTCTTTTTCTAGGCTGAACAGAGGTACTCGGCTTGGCATCGGTTCAATTTGAACAAGTCCTGCGCTTCCAGCGTCAAAATACTTTAGCAGTGAGGTCGCTTTCTGATCCTCACGAAACCAAACAAGAACACGTTTTCCTACCAGATTCTCAGCACAGAATCTTCCAAGTGCTAAAGCTTCTGCTTCCAAAGATGGAGAGAAATAAATTCTACCTGCTTGATTAACCTGAGGCCGACCAACACCAAATAGGTCCGGTATTCCAGTAACAGGGAACCAGTCTGGATATGCGCCTAAGATTGGCTCTCCGACAGACCCTACCATCGCCAAAATCGGGTGCTGAAAAACTGAATTCTTGATAAGTTGTTCGACCGTTTGGTCTTCCATGCGAGTGTCAAGAGTTGTGTACTCAATGCTTCTTCCATAAATACCCCCCTGATCATTCAAATAGCTGAAATAGGCTTCTATTCCAACGGAGATGCCACGATAATGCTTAGCAGCAGGACCACTCAAAACTTGGAGCCCGGCAAGATTAATTTGTCGTTGTGTGACCGTTGAGGTTGATTGGGCAGATGCTGATCCCAACAAAACAAATAGATAAATGATAAACAGTTGAAAAGCTTTTTGGAGTTTCATCTTATTCGAGATTTCTTGATACGAAATATTTCTCATTCACTTTGAGCTTAATGTAGGAGAATGTTACCGAATCATGCATTTGCCTAATTGGTGAGGCAATGAAATTATGTTGACAGGTCCCAACTGCAATTCTACGATTTCGAATTCTCCAAGCCAATGAATTTGATTAAAATTTCTAATATTTTTTTCCCTAACCAAAGAGTGCACTCGAGAAGTTAGGATTCTAACGAAAAATTACTACTCAATGAACGAGGTTTGCTAAATGTGGTCAGATATATTTCAGACTGAAAAGCCGGGCTATTTTGGTCAATTTGGTGGAATGTTCATTCCTGAAATCCTCAGAGCGACATTTGAGGAATTGATCGAAGCCTTTGAATCTGCAAAGACTGACCCCAGTTTTTGGACAGAATATGTTCAAACCATGCAGAGCTACTCTTGTCGTCCAACACCAATTACGTACTTACCAAACTTGAGCAAGAAGAATGGTGGAGCACAAATCTATTGTAAGCGAGAAGATCTGAATCAGACTGGAGCCCACAAAGCCAATAACGTGATGGGCCAGGGGCTGCTTGTCAAGCGAATGGGAAAATCTAGAGTCATTGCTGAAACAGGGGCAGGACAACATGGTGTGGCAACGGCAACTATGGCAGCTCGCTTTGGTCTTGAGTGTACAATCTACATGGGGGCGCTTGATGTAGAGCGACAGCGGCCAAATGTTTTCTGGATGGAACAACTAGGTGCTGAAGTTGTGGCTGTTACTGAAGGCTCAGCAACTCTCAAGGATGCAATCAATGCGGCAATGCGTGATTGGTCTGCCAGTATGGATGACACCCACTACGCCTTGGGGACTGTCTGCGGACCTCATCCATTTCCAACAATGGTTTCTTACTTTCAATCTTTAATTGGTCAGGAATCCAGAGAACAGATCTTAGAACTTACGGGTAGGCTACCTGACCGGATTTATGCCTGTGTCGGAGGTGGTTCAAATGCTTCAGGTCTATTCTTGCCTTTTTTAGAAGATGAGGGAGTTGAGTTGGTAGGCGTTGAGGCAGGTGGTCATGGTGTTGAGAGTGGTGCTCACGCAGTCAGGTTCTCTGGTGGTCACATTGGGGTAGCTCAAGGTTACAAAACCTACTTCCTTCAAAATCCAGAAGGGCAAATGATGCACACTCATTCCATTGCCGCCGGATTGGATTATGTAGGAGTTGGACCGATTTTGAGTCATCTGCATGATGAAGGAAAAGTTCGCTTTAGTTTTGCTACAGACAAGGAAGTGATTGATGCAGTTCGATTACTGATCAGAACAGAGGGACTGATTCCTGCCTTGGAAAGCACTCATGGGTTGGCAGGGTTGTTGCGCGAATCAAGTGAAATGGACGAAGAGGATATCGTTGTATTCAACTTGTCTGGTCGAGGCGACAAGGATATTTTCAATATTGCTGAGGCATTGGATGATCCTAAGTGGCGGGAGTTCATCCATCAAAAATCAAATGAATATCGAAAAGCAAGCAATTGAGAGATGAATGTCCAGCAAGCTATCTGAATATTTGAGAAATCGACTCAAAGAGAAAAAAATCTTACTGATGACCCATACAGTTGTTGGTTATCCATCTCTAGAGGATAACTGGCAGATGCTTGAGGAAATGCAGGTAGCCAATGTTGACATGGTAGAACTGCAAATGCCTTTCAGTGAGCCAATCGCAGACGGGCCCTTATTCGTAAAAGCAAATCAGGAAGCTCTGAAAAATGGGATTGATTGGAATGCCTATTTTGATTTTATGAGAAGGGCTCATAAAAAATTTGATTTCCCATTACTGTTGATTGGTTACTACAACAGCGTCTTCGTGATGGGTCACCGTAGTTTTTGTTCCAGATTGGCTGAGCACGGTGCCAGTGGTTACTTACTACCTGATCTGCCTCTCGAAGAAATGGAAGATTTGCATGAGTTGAGTAAAGAGCATCAACTGAATCCAATCATGATGTGTACGCCAACCCAAAAGGATACTAGGTTGCAGAGTATCTGTGCCAACGGGAGCGGATTCCTCTATTGTGTAGCCAGGAAGGGAGTCACTGGTGCTGTGACAAAAATTGATCCTATGGTTTTCGAGTTCTTGAAACGATGTCGAAGATATTCTGATCTCCCACTGGCATTGGGTTTTGGATTGAGCAATGGAGCGGATCTGAACCACCTGCAAGGTCATGCAGACATCGCAGTGATTGGTTCAGCCCTGCTCAAAACCTGGGAGGAAAAAGGCCCAGAAGCCTATCGAAATCATCTCAACGAATTAGCTGAAGCGACTACCTAATTTGATTCAATATCCATCTCAACAACAGTATAATCAGATTCAGTGGACCAAGTCCAGAACAGGCACATACGCTGGATGAACGGAAAAAGCACTCAGTGACTCCCGGTCGCCAAATTTTACAGACAGAGCGACATCAAAAGATTTCAGAGTTGCTTTAAAATCCTCTCCTCCTTCCAAGTGTTGAACTTCTTCAATTTTCTCTGGAAGCCCATCAAATGCGTCCATTAGTTGTTGGGAGTTTTGCGGGGTTTTTTCTTTCAAGCGAAAAAGAACCAGATGCTTGATCATTATTTTTTCCTATCGAGTCGAACAAAATGATGCTGCTGAGTTTGCACATCGTATCCATTGCTGCACTGATTGCTATCTCGGGGGGAATTGCCTACAGCCTGGGAAAAAATGAGGGCATACGCATCACTCGGCTACATTATGAGGAACTACATGAGCCGCAAGATCCGATAGCACAAGCTGATACAAAATCCTTTCATGCCGAACCCTCTTCCTGAATCCTCAGCTGATAGCAAGCTAGAGCCGCTGCTACGCTGACGTTCAGTGATTCTACTTCTTCTGTTCCATCTATACGCACATCCCAGTCACATTGCTGTTTCACCAACTGGCGAAGACCCCTTCCCTCATTTCCTAGAACAAGCAACAGTGGACGATCCCTTTCAAGTTTTCGTAACTCCGTTTTACCATCGCCAGCCAAGCCAACTATCCAGAAGCCGTTTTTCTTTTGATCTGTCAGAAATCGAGCAAGATTAGTTGTTTCAAAGATTGGGAACCATTCAGCTACACCAACAGAAGCCTTGGACACAGCAGGAGTCACACCGGGACTATGGTCTTTGGTGATAATGCATCCTGAACAACCAAAAAATGCAGCTGATCTTAAGATAGCACCAAAATTTTGAGGATCTTTGATTTGATCCAAAACCAAATAAAATGGGTTTAGTTTTTGAGTAGCTGGAAGTGAATTTGGAGTCTCCAAGTGTCGAGTGCTGCACTCCAACAGTACTCCTTGATGTACCCCTTCCGGACAGTACATTTCAAAGATTTCAGGAGTAGCTCTCTTGATGGAAATTCCACGTTCTTCAGCAGCTTTTTGAAGCCCTTGGATTCTCTCTGCAACTGGATGCTTAACCCACATAGCAAAGTGCTTGCGGTACGAACTTGAAACAGCAGCTTCAACAGCGTTGATTCCATAGAGCCATTCGTGATCCCTATGCTGAAATTTTGGCTTCCTCTGAAAGCGTTTGTTAGCCATTAAGATGCTTCTGCAGTTCCAATTTCAATTCTTCATACTGTTGAGTCACCGGAAAGGAAGGGTATTCTTCTGTGATTTTTCGGGTGGGCTTAAAGAAGATCCCATGATGAGCACTTTGCAGCATTGAGATGTCGTTGTACGAATCTCCAGCGGCAACAACCCAAAAATTGAGATTTTTCAAAGCATTAACCGCTTGCTGCTTCTGATCTTGCTGGCGGAGCAGGTAATCTGTGATCCTGCCTGCTTGATCAATTTTCAAAGTATGACAGAAAATAGTTGGTTGACTGAGCTTATTCAAAAATGGACTCACAAATTCTCTGAAGGTGTCCGATAGAATGATTACCTCGCATTCAGTTCTGAGCCAGTGAAGAAAATCGATTGCTCCATCAAGAGGATTCATTTGGTCAACAACCGCATGGATATCCTGAATTCTCAGATTTTTTTCCTCACATATTTTCAAACGATAGCGCATCAATTCATCGTAGTCAGCGATGTCTCGGGTGGTCAGTCTTAGTTCCTCAATCCCAGTTTGTTCGGCCAGACCGATCCAAATTTCTGGAATCAGAACTCCCTCAAAGTCGAGGCAGGTAATTTTCATTTGAGGGTTGTCTTGTTGCATGGCCTTTAGAAAGTTTTAGAAATTGCAGAGGTGTTATGTGTAAGTTGTTCTGGTATTGCTTGGTATGTTTGCTGGTATTAACTTCTTGTCAGTCTGGGCGTGAGGTGAGGGTTTACGAAAAAATACCTCATTTTGCAGAGTGCCGAAAATATACGGACTATCACCAAATTGTCCAGTGTGAGCAAAAATTGATGGGGCCTCTAAATCGAGAAGTGAACCATGTACTCCGACAGTCTGAACGCAGGAATAATAGGCGCTTCGAACAATACAGATGCCAGGATCTCCCTAACGTATCAGAACCTTCAGGGTGTTCCATCAATCTCCAATCTAATTTGACAGATTAACTTATGAGAGACGGCCAAATCGCAGCAATGCGTCAAAACTATACGATTGGAGAACTACTCGAAAGTAGTGCCCCTTCAGAGCCTTGGGAATTATTCAGTAGTTGGTTTGAGATAGCTCGGAAGACAAAAATTTTGGAACCGAATGCGATGATCTTATCTACAGTTAGGCAAGACGGGCAGCCTACATCTCGCGTCGTTTTACTAAAAGATATTGATCAAAGTGGGTTGGTTTTTTTTACTAATTACCTTAGCCAGAAAGGTGAACAGCTAGCACACAACCCAAAAGCATCAATTTTATTTTGGTGGGAACCCCTTCAACGTCAAATTCGTATTGAGGGAGAGGCTATAAAAATTGATGAAGAAGAATCTGATACGTACTTCCAAAGTCGGCCCTATGGGAGTTGCTTAGGCGCCTGGGTCTCTGAACAAAGTCAAACGATTGTTGACCGAACGGTACTGGAAAAAAGACAAATTGAGTTTGAAAAGAAATTTGCGGATAGCAATGTCCCCCGTCCAGATCACTGGGGTGGTTATCGATTAAAACCAAACAAATTCGAATTCTGGCAAGGGAGGTCGAATCGACTTCACGATCGACTACTCTACCAAATGAAGCAGGATTCTTGGGTACGTGTCCGTTTAGCACCCTGAACTGACTGGATTTTCAGCATCTGCTTGAAATTTAGGCAATCCGGCATGAAATTGATTATTAATAGTTAAGAATATCAGTTCTATAAGATTGGTATAAAATTTGTCAAGTGAGTTGAGTTTAAATAGAAGCACTTGACTTGCTTTTGGAAGCGGCAGAAAGTTTTCAGAGACAAATTGAGATTTCATTTGTCTGGCCCTCGTTTCCAGTCTTCCCCTAATTCTGGCGGAAATCCCGCGCTTACACAAAGGAATGTTCGATATGACTACGCCCAAAGATGTCCTCGACTTTATCAAAAAAAATGACATTGAATTTGTTGACTTCAAGTTTATTGACTTGCTGGGTACCTGGCAACACTTGCAAGTTCCTACTGGGGTCGTCAATGAAGGTATGTTGGAAGAAGGGGTGATGTTTGATGGTTCCAGTATTAGATGCTGGCAGACCATTGATGCCAGCGACATGAAGATGATTCCTGATCTCAGCACAATGAAGGTGGATCCATTCATTGAAGCTAATTCGCTGACACTGATCTGTGATATCGTTGATCCTGTGACGGGTGAGCGCTACAGCAGAGATCCAAGAAATATTGCACGCAAGGCTGAAGCTTACCTGGTCTCAACAGGAATAGCAGATACGGCTTATTTTGGGCCAGAAGCTGAATTTTTCCTTTTTGACGATGTTCAGTATTCCTACAGCAGTGCAGGAGGATTTTATTCCATTGATTCAGCAGAGTGTCCATGGAACACAGGTGCTGATGAAATGCCTAATTTAGGATACAAAATTGGGCCAAAACTAGGATATTTCCCAGTAGCTCCATTCGACTCCAATCAGGATATTCGAAACGAGATGATTACGATGTTGGAACAGTGTGGACTGATGGTGGAGCGAGCTCACCACGAGGTTGCACCAGCGCAGCACGAAATCAATTTCCGTTTCGATACTCTTATCAGTTGTGCGGACCATCTGCAGTGGTACAAGTATGTCATTAGAAATGTAGCACGCCAGCATGGCAAGACAGCTACGTTCATGCCCAAGCCCATGTTTGCTGACAATGGGAGCGGAATGCATACTCACCAATCTCTGTGGAAGGATGGCAAGCCCCTTTTTGCAGGAGATGAATACGCTGGCTTAAGTGAAACAGCGCTCTACTACATTGGAGGAATTCTTAAGCATGCACCTTCACTGGCAGCTCTGACCAATCCTCTAACCAATTCCTACAAGCGTCTGGTAAAAGGATTTGAGGCCCCGATCAATCTTGCCTATTCAAATAGAAATCGATCAGCAACGATTCGCATTCCTTTGGCGGATTCCAAGGCAGCAAAACGAATCGAATTTCGCTGCCCAGATCCAGGAGCAAATGGATACATGGCTTTTGCCGCAATGCTGATGGCTGGCTTGGATGGAATTCAAAATAAAATTCATCCTGGTGATCCAATGGACGTCAACATTTATGATCTTCCACCAGAAGAACTTCATAAAATTGGCAAAATGCCTGGGTCTTTGCGGGAGTCCATTGAAAATCTCGAGACCAATCATGACTTCTTACTGAAGGGGGATGTCTTCACTAAAGATGTGATTGACTCATGGGTGGACTATAAGCTCAATGAAGAGGTTACACCGATTGAATCTCGACCACACCCCTACGAATTCAATTTGTACTACGCCTACTAATCTTCCTGCCAGAAACCAGTGGGCTATTACAGCTCACTGATGCATTGCCTCCACTCTGACTTCTAAGATCAAATTTGTTTAAAGATTGTAGCTAATGAGGAGACAACTCTAGGTGAACATCAGCTTCCTGAATATCAGCTATTGATTCAACCAATTTCTCCGCTTGGATTGCAATCCGTCTGGCCTCTGAAATAATTAGATTTTCCTCCATTTCGACATGAATGTGCACGAGAAGCTTTCGATGAAGATAATGACAGTAGATATGCGTAATTTTCTGGACTTGAGGAACCTGCTCTAGGACTGAAACGATGTCTTGTTCGATTTCATCCTGAGGCCTCATCAATTGAGTCTCTTCTTCAGGCATTCTTGATGGGGGATCAGGCTCAGGATCCACGTGTACAAGAACTTCTGTGACAGTTGGTAAAGACTGAGTAATTCGCAGTCGAGCTCTTTCGGCAATTTGATGTGCAGAAGAAACGGTGAGGTGCCCATCCACCTCTATATGAAGATCCACCAGTAGATACGATCCCATCCGTCTTAATCTGACTTCGTGAAAGTCTTGAACCCCCTCCACATTGGTCATTAACTGATGGACCTGCGACTCTACTTCAGGATCTGTAACCGCATCAGTCAGTTCCTCTACGCTCTGCTTACCCATATCCCAGGCAGTCTTCATGATTAGTGCTGACACAACCAATCCCGCCAAGGGATCCAAAAAGGGATAGCCCAATTGAGCACCTCCAATTCCAATCAAAGCGGCCACCGAAGAAAGTGCATCACTCCGATGATGCCAAGCATTGGCCTGAAGGAGACGGTTCTGCTCCTTTTTTCCAATCCACATGGTCAACCAGAAGAGGAACTCCTTAAGAACGATGGAGATTAATGCAACATAGATTGCGTTCCATCCAGGAGATTGTTCTTGGGCTAAGGATCCAATCGCATAAATGCCCAATTCCAATGCTGTAAATCCGAGGAGAACGGCAACAAAAAGCGTCCCAATGGTTTCAAATCGACCATGCCCATAAGGATGATTATCATCTTTGGGTTTACGACCGAGCATCAGTGCCCAAAGAGTCACTCCATCAGAAAGTAGATCAGAGAAAGAATGTCCTGCATCAGCAATCAATGCAGGTGAACCACTAGCCCAACCCACCACAGCTTTTAAAATTGTAAGCAAGACGTTGACAAGAGCACCCAGCCAGGTCACAGCTTTCATTTGCCAAGAAGTTGAGCTTTCCAATGAGTTCACTGATTCCATGATTCGGAATGAAAATAATTTTGATGTGGAATAGAATTCTTTAGTTGGCTATTAAAAGAACGGGTTAAGTAGGGCCTGTGATCAATTTAGCCAAATGACCCTGCTATCCAGTGGATACCCCCTAGAAAGGCACAGGCCCACTGATCGTAATGGGTGGCAATCCCCCGGTATTGCTTCCACTTGGCAAAGAGGTTCTCAATCAGGTGTCGCCAGCGATACTTGTCTCGGTCGAACTCCCAGGGTTCCTTTTGATTGGACTTCGGTGGAATCACCGCTTCCACCTGGCGCTGTTCCAAGCGATCCAGGAGTCTTGCCTTTGCAGCGTAGGCAATGTCTGCCAGCAACGCCTGGATCTGATCCAAAAGAGCCTCTGGCAACACGTCCGCACCCTCCAGGTCATGGGCTTGACCGGGACTCAGATGGAAACCCGTCGGATTACCGAGGGCATCACAGGTTACCTGGATCTTGGTCGACAGACCTCCACTGGAGCGACCGATACATTCTGCGGTGTGCTCGCTTTTTTTGCGCCAGCACTGTGTTGATGGGCCCGCACAATCGTGCTGTCAAGCTGGGCATACTCGTTGTCTGCCTCAGCAGCCAGTACCTCAAAGACCCGTTGCCAGACACCCCGCTTGCTCAAGCCCATGTGAAGAGTGTGAATCACCCGAAAGTCGCCAAAGCGTTCGGGCACGCTAGGGAATACCGACCCGATAACGGTAGAGCACTGTCTCGACAAAGAGGCGATTATCTTTGGCAGTCACTCAGACTGTG
>JAQWOT010000209.1 GCA_029245725.1 SAR324 cluster bacterium
ATCGACGGCGCGGTTTGGCACCTCGATGTCGGCTCATCGCATCCTGGGGCTGAAGCAGGTCCCAAGGGTATGGCTGTTCGCCATTTAAAGCGGTACGCGAGCTGGGTTCAGAACGTCGTGAGACAGTTCGGTCCCTATCTGTTGTGGGCGCAGGAGATTTGAGAGGAGCTGCTCTTAGTACGAGAGGACCGGAGTGGACGAACCTCTAGTGTTCCGGTTGTCGCGCCAGCGGCACCGCCGGGTAGCTACGTTCGGAAGAGATAACCGCTGAAAGCATCTAAGCGGGAAACTCACCTCAAGAGAGATCTCCCGGGCATTTATGCCCCTTAAGGTCACAGAAAGACGATCTGTTTGATAGGCTGGAAATGGAAGCATGGTAACATGCGCAGTTGACCAGTACTAAGCGACCGTGTGATTTGACTTCTCCCTTCCTTCTTCGTGTCCTCAACCCTCTTCTCTCGTCCAGCGTTTGAGTTTGGTGTCTATAGCCAGGGTGAGACACCTGTTACCATCCCGAACACAGTAGTTAAGACCCTGAACGCCTATGGTACTGCCGGGGTTACTCGGTGGGAGAGTCGGTCGATGCCAAACTCAATCGCTGGATGGGGAAACAATACCTTCGAATTTTCAGGCGCGTAGCTCAGTGGGAGAGCACTACCTCGACACGGTAGGGGTCGTCGGTTCAATCCCGACCGTGCCTACCAAATTATCTAACTTTGCTGGAGGCGACCATAGGCATCCGTAGATCGAAAGCTCCAAACAAGCAGGATGACTCAATACGAGTCAATGATCAGATCACCGCTCAGCAGATTAGATTGATTGACGGAGAAGGTGGACAGGTTGGAGTAATTACAGTTTCCGATGCCCTCACTAGAGCTCAATCGGATGGACTTGACTTAGTTGAAGTTTCTCCTAAAGCGGATCCCCCTGTTTGCCGGTTGATGGATTATGGAAAATTCAAATACCAGCAAAGTAAAAGGCAACATGCCGCCAAGGTTCATCAGAAGGTAATACATCTCAAGGAGGTAAAACTCCGACCAAAAATTGAAGATCATGACCTAAGGTTTAAGGTGCGAAACGCTCTTCGCTTCCTTGAAGAGGGTGACAAGGTGAAAGTCAATGTTGTTTTCATGGGTCGGGAGATGGCCCACAAAGATTTGGGCTTGGTTCTTATTGAGCGATTCCTAAGCATGATTGGTGAGAATGGGATTGTTGAGCAACCTGTCCGTAACGAGGGACGCTCAATGTTCATGATTCTTGCCCCATCAAAGAAGAAGTGATATGGCTGGTTACAAAATGAAAACCCACAAGGGTGGGGCAAAACGATTCAAGATGACGGGATCTGGAAAATTCAAACGAAAAAGAGCCTACTTGCGTCATGGCATGCGTAAGCGAAGCAACGATGCTAAGCGCAGCCTCCGACAAAAAGGGTATGTTGAGGGTAGCGATCATCAATCAGTCGCTGCATTGCTCCCATACGCTTAAAGGATTCTAATCAATGGCACGAATTAAAAGAGCAGTACATGCTCGCAAGAAGAAAAGCGCATATTTTAAAGCCGCTAAAGGCTATCGAGGTGGTCGCGGTCGTCTATGGCGGACTGTTAAAGATGCTGTAGAACGTTCTAGAGAATATTCTTATCGTGACCGCAAGGTTCGGAAGCGCGATTACAGACAATTGTGGATCATGAGGATTAACGCAGCTGTTCGTGAACATGGTTTGAGTTACAGTGTGTTCATGCACAGCTTGAGAAGCGTAGGTATCGAGCTTGATCGGAAATCACTCGCTGATCTCGCTTATGAGAACCCTGCAGAATTCGCAAAACTTGTACAACAAGTGCGTCAAAAAGCTTCCGCCTGATTCCTTCGGGAGTCAACCGACTCCCATCACTTCCCGTCCGCTTCTCCTGCCAATATTTTTTCCACTTCAATATGATCAAGCGGGGTCCAAGTACCGGTATGCTTGCCTTCAGGATCTCTTTCTAATCTCTCCGATACTTCTTCTAATAATAACTTTGAGTAGTTCATGTCCATGACTTCTTCCATGAATTTGGAATGAATGACTAGTTGCTTCGGATAAACTCTGAGCAGAATTTAGATCCAGTAGGTAATTGAACAACCAGGGAGTCTTCTGAAAAATTCTAACAACTTGGTTCACCAATAATGGGCGGCGATGTAAAAGCAGAGTGAGCCGAGTGAGCCAATAGTAGCTTCTCATCAAGGCAGGTAGTTGGTTGGAGTAATCAATCACCAGCTCATCTAACCTTGGTTTCTCTTTCTGCTTTTCCAGTATTCGATACATCAGCAAAGCTTGTTCCATGGCATTACTGATTCCTTCTCCTGTGATTGCATCCAAATATCCTGCCGCATCTCCCACCAATACCACTTTCCCAGTTCCAGTTCGTTTCACCGTTTGATGAAGCGGACCTATTCCAATCAATTGATCAATAGCTTCGCTTAAAAGCAGTTTTGGTCCTAAATTACTGAATACTTGTAATGTTTCTTTTAAAGAAATCGGCTTTTGCCAGCTTGACATCAACTTTTGGTTACTTAGAACAGCAACGCCAACAGTATTCGGTGATACAGGTGTGACGTAGGCTTCCATATCCTTTGACCAGTGGACCTCTACCAAATTGGTCCATGGTGTAATTTTATAATGCTGCCTCAAGCCCCAACGCTTTAGTTTGGAGGGGGAGCCATTTAGTCCAGCCCATCTTCTGATAGAGGAGTGTAATCCGTCTGCAGCGATCAGTAAGTTTGGGCTCAGGGTTTGGCAATTAAAATGAACGATAGGTTGCTCTGCTGAGCCTTCCACTGTAGCAACAGTGTTTTGAATAATTTTGATTCCTGGCTCTTGTTCAACGGCCTGACTTAGTAGTTTTGAAAGTTCAGAGCGTTCAATTCCCCAACCATCGCCTTTACTAAAATAGCCTGATGTGCACGCACCGTTCGGAGCAATATATCGAATACCCAAAAACTTTTGGTATTGTATTTTGTTAATCAGCTCCTGAGGAATCAGACGCTTCAGGGAACCAACTCCGCCTGGCATCAACCCTTCTCCACAGGCTTTGATCACAGGAAAAGTGCGCTTCTCAACAACAGTTGTGTCAAAGCCCCTTCTCGCACATATCAATGCTGTCGACAGTCCTGCTGGGCCCCCACCAATGACAACTATCTCTGACATCAGGTTTCTCTTTCTATTTGCCAGTTTGATCTGAGGTTTTGGAAATTAACAAAACACTTATCTTTTCTAAACATTACTCCATTAGATTGCTGGTAATACAAACTCTCCAGGAAAGAGTCATGGCTGATGAAGGACTATTACCATGCTATTTTTATCTCAGATATTCATCTTGGTACAAAGGGTACGTAAGCCAGCAGCTCTATCATTTCTTGAAGCACAATGAGTGTGATCAGCTCTATCTGGTTGGAGACATCATTGATGTCTGGAAGCTGAAGCGCAAGGTTTACTGGTCACAGAAACATTCCAACGTGATTCACCGTATTCTAACAATGGCCAAACGGGGTGCCAAGGTACACTACATCCTTGGGAATCATGATGAAGTTTTACGTAACTGGCTCAGTTTCGATATGAGGTTTGGGAATATAGAGCTGACGAATGAATGTGTAAATCAAAGCAAAAGAGGACAGCGATACTTGGTAATCCACGGAGATCTTTTTGATGGAATTGAATCCTTCAATACCTGGCTCTACGCATTAGGAGACCGAGCATACGATGTCGCGTTGTTTCTGAACCGCTGGATCAACATCATCTGTCGGTCGATTGGCTTTGCGTATTGGCCACTTAGTAGAACCTTAAAGGCACAGGTTAAGCGAGCAACTAACTTTGTCTTCAAGTTTGAATCGAATGTTGCCACCTACTGTGAAAAGCAGGGTTACAATGGGGTAATTTGTGGACACATCCATACACCTGAAATTCATAAAATTGGCAACGTGGTTTATATAAACGATGGCGACTGGGTGTGATCGTGTACGGCGTTGGTAGAAACTCAAGATGGAGAGTTTAGAATTATTGATTGGCACCATCATGATGATGCCATTCCCGAACCGATGACGAATCTGGAGAAGCAGGAAAAAGAAAAGAAAATGAGTCGAGAAGCCGTTCCTCAGTGAGGTTCGTTAAGCTATTCCTTTTAAAGGAAAGGCATATACCCCATGCGTTTCGCCCTAGTGACTGATGCCTGGCACCCTCAGGTCAACGGAGTCGTACGTTCTCTATCGACAATGGTTGAAATTGGCAGAGCCAAAAATCACGAGGTTCTGGTGATTCAACCGCAAGGTTACTCGACATTCCCACTTCCAAGTTATCCTGAAATACGCCTGGCAGCAACGCCTTGGAAAATGATGAAGACATTGAGGGAATTGTCTCCTGATGCAGTTCACATTGCTACCGAAGGATCTTTGGGGATATTCGCTAGAATTTGGTTGAATCACCTGAAGATTCCGTTCACCACAAGCCACCAAACTCGCTTTCCTGAGTATGTTCAAGAATGACTGCCCATCCCGCTGTCCTGGGGATACAGCTTTTTAAGGTGGTTTCATGGGGCCGCGGAAAGAGTGATGGTGCCAACTCCTACGATGGAGCAGCTGCTCCATCAGCACAGGGTTCACCAAAAGACGGTTATCTGGAACAGAGGATTCAACCATGAACTCTTCCGACCACGTTCCCAGGAAGATTCCTATGGTCTGCATCCTTTTTAGCTTTGCACAGGCCGAGTAGCTGTCGAAAAAAATATTGAGGCTTTCCTCAGGCTTGATTTGCCGGGCACTAAAATCATTGTGGGTGATGGCCCAGCCCGAGTATCAACGCAGAGAAAGTATTCCGAGGCTGTTTGGCTCGGTTACAAATTTGGAGAGGAATTGGCTAAACTCTATGCTGATAGTGATGTTTTTGTGTTTGCTTCCAAGCAAACCAACTAGAGAAAGTTTTGCGATAAGTCCAGTTAATAATTATGATGTCACTTTGTGGAAGAGTTGGCATTTACAGTCAGTAATCGCCATGTGTTTTTATCTCCGAAATGATCAATTTAAATTACAGATGCAACTGATTCTTAAATTATTGTCTTTTATTTTTTTGGTAGTTTTCTCAGCTGGAGTCAGTCCTGCAGCTCAGATCAAGCTTGGACAAGTTCTACCAGAAGTTAGCCTAACCGAATTTGGGAAACTCAATCTGGAGGGAGAGCAAATCAACTATGTGCCATGGAACAGCAGAGAGCTTCGTGGGAAGGTATTCACCATTTACCATCTGGCAGGAACTCGCTCAGCGGCTTCCCTGAATGACGCCTTCATTGATCGACTTTTAGAGGAACAGTTTGACCTGCTCCCGGGGAATCCCCATCAAACCTTCAACATTATCAATTTGGACGATGCCATGTTTGGCACTTCCGGTATCGTTCAGCGAACTGAGGAAGACCGTAAGCGAAAATATGTGGTTCCCGGCTTTGCACTGGATAAGGAGGGAGTGATTCGCAATGCGTGGAGTTTAGCTCCAGATAGTTCGGCTGTGATCATTCTCAATAGATCTGGAAAAGTAGTTTTCTTCAAAGATGGACAGCTCAGCCAAGCAGAAATTGATCAGGCTATTCAGATGATCAAACAAAATCTCTAGCTGACTTTTCTCTAACATAAATC
>JAQWOT010000210.1 GCA_029245725.1 SAR324 cluster bacterium
ACTGTCAACGAAGTAGAATAGGCATCTTCCGAAGCAGATAGACTGGCATATTCAAACTTCCACTGCAGGTCTGTCGGATTGCCTGAAACAATGCCGAGCCCTAGACCAGCGACTGAGTAACTGTCTTCTCCTGCCTTGCCATCTCGCGAAAGGAAGCTTGCATAGATATTATCGAAAAACTTCAGCCCCAATCCCAAATCGCTTGTTTCATTAGAAACATCACCACTATAGGTTCCCATTCCATAGCCAATTGCGAACGATTCACCTACTTTAAACGCACCTCGAAACCCAGTACCGTTGCTTGAGTTAGCACCCCCATCAATTGTTTCGTTAATGACAAAATCAACTTCACCTCCAGCACTTTCTCCAATTAACGAGAAACCCACATCTTGTTTGGCAACATCTCCTGCATCTAACATGTTGTAACGTAGGTTTCCAGTCTCTCTCCAGACTGTTCCAACTGGATTAATATGACTACGATTACTTGAAAGATAAGGAGTTGCTACCTGTGCTTGGGCAACTTCAGCTAGTCCCAGTGCTGCTAAAGCGAATATCCATGCTCGCTGCAAGCGAATCTTCATAACGGTTCTCCACCTAAAGATTTTGAATGGCGATTCATTTTCCCACTGAATTTGGTTAACTACTAATTTGGCTGAGAATGCTCCCACCGGGACTCGAACCCAGAGCTTCGGATTAGGAATCCAACGTTTTATCCGCTTAAACTATGGGAGCTTTTTTTCATGACTAAACCAGATTTCAAAAGTCTGTGAAAATGTGCTCCGAATCTAATTTGACAATAAATTTCTCAACAACCACAGCTTTTTCTGCGATAATAGTTGAAGCCAGCTGTTAACTTCACACCTGTTTCTGACTCACCATCTTCAAACGATCGGGAGTACACATCTACTCTAAACGCAGATCCATCCTGATCATCCCAACCAAAACCAAGTATTTGTCGATCATAGCTATTACTATCTTCTATCTCTAACAAAAGTATCCACCTGATAGCTCTAACTTCAAAAACAATTTGAGAACTCGTATAAATCTCCTCACTTGCTGCTAAGTTCGTATACTCAAGTTTCCATTGTTCAGATATACTACCTGATATAAACCCTACAGAAGTAGTGGCAACTGAATAACTTAATTCATCAATTTTCTTTCCACTCGATAAGTAACTTGCATGAAATCTATCAAGCTTTAATCCTAAACCCAAGTCAGCACTTGATTGTTCAATATCACCACGCTGAGATTCAGAGGCATAGCCAACTGTGAATGACTTCCCAAATTGATAGGACCCTCTAAAACCTGTTTCTTCAATCGTATTGTTGTCTATGTAACCAGTCTCGTTTATGTAGTCAGCTTCAAGACCATAACGCTGACCAATAAATGAAAATCCAACTTCTTGCCTAAGAGCTCTCCCAGTATTCAATGAGCCATATCGAAAATTTCCGGTTTCACGTAGAACTGCGCCTATTGGGTTGACATGACTTTGGTTTGTTGACAAATAAGGTGTAGCGTATTGTGCAAATATAGGTTCAATTATACTAAGAAATAAAATTAGAGAAGCAATTAACTTCATAATATTTATTCTCGTCAAGTCTACTCAAATTATTTTTTTTCTAACTAATCATATATTGAATGATTCAAAAAATTTTAT
>JAQWOT010000211.1 GCA_029245725.1 SAR324 cluster bacterium
GTTTCTGCCGGCATGCTGCTGGATATTGGTTATCTCTGGGAACATCTTGGGCTGGTGCTGGCTGTCTTGCTGGCTGTCTTGGTCTTCAAGTTGTTCATACTTTTGGTGGTGGCGATTCTCTTGGGAATGCCGCTTCGCACAGCGTGGATTGCGGGATTTGGTTTGTGTCAGGTAGGTGAGTTTGCCTTTGTGCTCAACACAACGGGTAGCCGCTTCCAGCTGTTGAGTCCGGACAATGAACAACTCTTCCTGACCGTGATCGTCCTGACGATGATGCTCACCTCTTTCCTGATTGCTGGATCCCCGCAATTGACGCAGTCCCTACTGCACCTGCCCTGGCCTCGACGTCTGCGAGCTGGGCTTTACAAGGGCTTGCGCCTACAGATTCGTTCTTCTCGCTATGATCTGCAGGATCACCTAGTGATTGTTGGTTATGGAATCAATGGGCGTAACGTGGCTCGAGCTGCCAAACGTGCACAGGTACCCTATGTGGTTCTGGAAACCAACCCTGATACGGTTCGTAGTGAGCAGACCCTGGGTGAGCCGCTGGTTTATGGTGATGCTACCCAGAAAGCGGTATTGAACCGTGTAGGAATTCAGCAGGCAAGAACGGTTGTGGTAGTGATTGCAGAAGCGACGGCAACTCGACGGATCGTTTCAGCAGTCAGAGAACTCAATCCCAGCGTTTACCTGATTGCTCGAACTCGTTATGTGCGCGAGGTGGAAGAGCTACGCCACCTGGGCGCCAATGAGGTGGTTCCTGAAGAATTTGAAACGGCACTGGAAATCTTTGATCGAGTGTTGACTCAGTACCTCGTACCCCGTCCAGAGATCGATCATCTCGTCGAGGAAATGCGCTCCGGGAATTATGGTCTGTTGCGTCAGGAAGCCCTTCCTGAAACCACTGAGGTTTCTCAGGAACCCAACCTTCATCCAGAAATTCAAGTAACGACCTTGCTGCTGGATGCTGCCTGCTCCTGGAATGGTCAGTCTCTACAAGAAATCCATCTTCGTGCAGAACATGGAGTGAGCTTGGTAGCTCTTCGCCGACAGGGGAAAATGCTGCTGGATCTTTCGAGTGAAACCATCCTTCAGGCGGATGACGAACTGTTTCTAATTGGCTCACCAGAAAAAATGCGACAGGTTGCTCAGTTGCTGCGAATTGAGGCAGTCTGATTTCACTAATTTTTTAAAAAGTCCCTTCTGAGAATAAGAATTTGTAATCTTCTCGCTCTATCAACTCCGTTGCAAAAGTATCTTCTTTGAGTTTAGTGATGACAACACAACCAGAACCCCAATGCAGATGGCTTATAGCAAAGGAGTCTAGCTGATTGAAAAAGGACAGGAGAGCATCAACTTTTAATTGGTGACGATTCGGCCAATTACTCTGGGGTAATAAATCATCAATGAAGTAGAGGCCACCAACCACCAATGTGTTCAGTACTAAATGTAAGTGGCTGTACTTACCAGGCCAAGCATCAGCAAAAACAAAGTTGTATGCTTGAGGCCTACAAGAGCTCAAAAAATCTCCACCATCCTCAATAATAAATTGTAAGCCTTGCTTTGGACCAATGACTGATTGAGCTGCTTTGGAGTACTCTTCATTAACATCAACGGTATCTAATCGGCCTGCTTCCAGTACTTCGGCTAAAAACAGGGTGGAAAGTCCTGTGCCAAGCTCTAGCCAGTTTCCATGGCATCCTCTAGCCACTATGGCACATAAATTTGCCACTTCTAGATTACATGACATTTCAAAGCCCAACCTATGATTTATCGTCTTAATTTTTTCGATCTGAGGTTGAAGTTTTTGAATCAGATCCATTTCACTTCCTGACAACTGAAGATGATCTTGTAATGATATTGATGGTTTCTGATTGATATCCTAGCAGCTTCCTGAGCAGTAAGTTTTGAGCAACCCAAGACTCACTGAACTCAGAAAAGCAACAGAGGTGCTATTTCAGCAAACGAGTTAGCTTTGCTGCTCCCAGAGCCACTGGGCGACACGCAGTAAGTGAGCCTCGGCTCCACGCGGGGCGACTAACTGCATCCCAATTGGCATGCCGTTTTCTGCCTGGAAGAGGGGAAGGGTCAACGAGGGGGTACCGCAGAGGGTCCAGATTCCGTTGAAGACGGGGTCTCCAGTAGTGTTGCGGTTTTGGGGTGCATGATCCGGAGCTGAAGGCATCACCAGTACATCAGCCACGGCAAAGAGTGGTTCTAGTGTGCGGTTGAGGGCTTCTCGACTGGCAAGAGCGGCTAGATATTCGACGGCTGTGCGTTGTGCCCCCTGCTCCATCGCTCCCTGCACCTGTGAACTCAAGGAAGCCTGTCCTCGCTCAGCGTAGTGACCATAGTGATGCACTATCTCCACAAAGTTGAGCGTTTCCCGTTGCCGGATCGAATCCTGGAAGGCGGACGGCAGGTTTAGGTTGACAGCTTGATTTCCCAGAGATGACCGGAATTGCTCCAGCTTGCTGAGGGTCTGTGCAGAGGCTCGTTCCCAATAAGGAAGGGTGACAAAACCAAAGCGAGGAGCACTGACAATAGGCTGTTGACAGCTTTCCAGCAGCGAGAGCGTTGGCTGGGTCCCTGGAACAGGTTCTTGTCGCAATAAATCAGTGACAAGAGCGAGATCTGCCACGGAACGAGCAAAAACTCCAAGCGTGTCCAGTGTGTGTGACTGCATTAACACCCCATCCGTGGGCAGCAGATTAAAGGTAGGCTTGAAGCCAAAGACTCCACAGTAGGCAGCCGGTCGAATTACGGAACCACCAGTTTGGCTACCCAGCGCAACCGGGACCATCCCCGCTGCCACTGCTGCTGCTGATCCAGCTGAAGAACCCCCAGGAGTGAAGTCTGCACCATGTGGATTGGCGGTTCGGGCTGGGCACATGAAAGCCAGCTCCGTGGTGACCGTCTTGCCGAAGAGCACACCACCTGCTGCCAGCCATCGATCCACAACGGCTGCCTGACGAGTCGGAATCCGACCTGCATCTAGTACCGTGCCGTTCTCAGTGGGAATCCCTGCGGTGTCGATGATGTCCTTGAACGCCAGCGGCAACCCGTGGGCTGGTCCAACAGGACCACTCCAGGCAAACTGAGCATCCAGTCGTTGAGCCTGCTGGCGAATGTGTCCAGGTTCCAGCCAGGCAAAAGCTTGGATTTGGGGATCACGGGTAGCGACCTCTGTTAGCAATTCTTCACAGATGCTCTCCGCATTGCGAGCACCACTTTGGAGGGAATCACGCAGGCTGTTTGCGTCTGGTTGAGAGGTCAGGAAAGCAGGAGGCATGGAATTGTTCTCGGCAGCATAACAGATGTTCAAAGCATGGAGAGCAGCACACCAGCGGCAACAGCAGAACCAATCACTCCGGAGACATTGGGCCCCATAGCATGCATCAACAAGTGATTCTGTGGGTTGGACTGCAAGCCGACTTGGTTGACAACTCGAGCAGCCATCGGCACTGCAGAGACTCCTGCTGCCCCAATCAAGGGGTTGATCGGAGCCTCAGAGAGACGGTTCATCAGCCTGGCCATCAGTACTCCTGTCACAGTACCAATACCGAAAGCAATCATCCCCAGGATCAGGATACCGACGGTTTCCAAATTCAGAAATCGAGTTGCCAATAGCTTGCTGCCCACACCGAGTCCTAGGAAGATCGTGACGGTGTTGATCAGTGCGTTCTGCATCGTGTCAGATAGTCGATCCACTACCCCACATTCCCGGGCCAAATTACCCAGCATGAACATGCCGATTAGGGGTGCGGCGGAGGGGAGTAGCGCAGCACAGAGAATCAACACCAACAATGGAAAGAGGATCTTCTCCCGACGAGAGACGTAGCGTAGCTGCTTCATCACCATCCGGCGTTCCTCCTCGGTCGTGAGCAGCTTCATGATCGGTGGCTGAATTAGGGGAACCAGGGCCATGTAGGAATAGGCGGCAATCGCAATGGAGCCCAACAGTCGTGGCGAAAGTTGACTGGAGAGGAAAATCGCAGTTGGTCCGTCTGCTCCTCCAATGATACCGATCGAAGCAGCGTCTCGCAGGCTGAAGTCAATGCCAGGAACCACATTCAATGCCAGTGCACCAAGCAGGGTGGCAAAGATACCAAACTGGGCAGCAGCTCCTAGCAAAGCAGTCCGAGGATTGGCGAGCATCGGCCCGAAGTCGGTCATCGCTCCGACTCCCATGAAGATCAGCAACGGAAAGATCCCAGTGGTGATGCCCATCTCATAGACGTAGTAGAGCAGTCCTCCCGGTTCCCCCATCCCAGCTCCAGGAATGTTGGTCAGGATTGTACCAAAACCAATCGGTACCAGCAGCAGGGGTTCAAACTTCCGATTGATGCCCAAATAAAGCAATCCCATGCCAATCAAGATCATCAGGAGCCGACCGATCCCCTCTGACCAATCCAAGTCCTGTCCCTGAAAAATCTTAGTAACCCCTGTGGAGTTCCGCAGCTCCTTCAGCATGCCACTGAGCGTTGGTTCCTTGGTAATGGCAGGGTTGGTGTTCCCAGAATCGATGAGCAGGGGTTGAATTTCTAGCACCCCCAGTGACTCCTTTTCTTCGAAGTACAGGTACGGGGAAGGTTTCCACTCACGCAGGACACCCGAAGCACCGGCGCGTAGGGTGAGCTTGCCACCATCGGCTTGCTTCATCACGGCGAGGATGTCCCCAGCCACTACGTTATCACCCTGCTTGACCCGGACTTCCAGCACCTGCAGTCTGCCTTGGGCGGAGATGGTAACCTGATTTGAATCGGCCTGTGCGCTGGCAACACACGGCAACACCAGCAGCCAGAGCAGCCAAAGACTGATTGGTAGGAACCACAATCGGGAGAATCGTTGGTAGCTCAGCATCCCTGTTTTCATCATGGAAGTGTTGGGGAAAAGAGCAGTTTCAGTTAGAGATCGTCAGCAAGGGCTCACCCGCTTGTACTGTGTCTCCAGTGGATACGTGCAATTCCAAGATCTTACCAGCGACAGGAGATTTGACCTCGGACTCCATCTTCATCGCCTCCATCATTAGCAGCGTTTGGTCTTCACTGACCTGGTCGCCTACCTTGACCTCAAGGCGAAGAATGTTACCAGGAGTCGGTGCTTCAACTACTTGGCTAGCGGTGCTGGGAGCAGGGATTGTCGCAGGTTGCGTAGCAGGTGCAGGGCTGGCCGTTTGCACAACGGGGGTGGCCCCTCCTTCTGCAACATGAACCTGATAGGCTTTGCCATCAACGGTGATCGTGTAGTCACGTGGCCCCATTGCCGCTGGTGAGGCAGCTGGAACAGAGACCTTGGTCTTCTGGGTCTTGGCTTCTTCTACGCTCTTGCGGCGGATGTTTTCCTTGGCCTTGCCCTGTAGGAAGTCAATTCCTTTACTTTCGCAACTGGAGACAATGAAGACATTCTCATCATTGATTGGCAGACCATGTTCCTGCAACTTCTTCTCAGCAGCAGGTCGGCCATCCTCGAGGATATCCAGTGGATCACCATCGAAGACGGGTTTGTTCAATTGCTCGGAGGCCAGCTTGATGATCTCTGGATCGGGTGGTACTGGGGTTTTGCCGAAGTAGCCAAGGACCATGTTCCCGTATTGTGGATTGAGCTTCTTCCAGCGTCCTTGGGTAGCGTTGAGGTAGGCTTGTTGGAAATAGAACTGGGAAACCGGAGTGACCGAGGTACCGAAGCCTCCCAGCCGAATGACTTCCTCCATCTCCTTGATGACCTGAGGGTAGAGGTGCAGCGTACCGGTATCCCGCATCATCATCGTGTTGGCGGTCAGGGCTCCACCCGGCATTGGTGAGAAAGGAATCAGTGGAGAGACCATCCGAGACTCAGGTGGAATGAAGTAATCATTCATCGCATCCTCAAAGATCTCCTGAGCCTTGACGTACTTGAGTGGATCGATATCCAGCGTATAGTCGGTGCCCTTCATCGCATGCCACATTGTGAGGATGTCGGGTTGGGCTGTTCCACCACTGACAGGGCTCATCGCCAGATCAATTCGATTGATTCCGGCCTCGATGGCCGCCATGTACTGGTTGATGCCGATCCCTGCGGTGTCATGGGTGTGCAGGTGCAGCACCATGTCTTCCGGTACAATCTTGCGGGCGGCCTTGATCGTATCGTAGATCTTGCGCGGGTGAGCGGTTCCGGTTGAATCCTTGAAAGAAATTGAATCAAAGGGAATATCCGAATCCAGAATGTCCTGCAGCAGTTTGGTGTAATCTTCTGCACGGTGAGCACCTTCACAACCTGGAGGCAAATCCATGATGGTGATCACGATCTGGTGGTGCAGACCAGCGGCAGTGATCCGTTCTCCAGAGTAATGCAGGTTGTGCAGATCATTCAGGGCATCGAAGTTCCGGATGGTGGTGATTCCGTGTTTCTTGAACATCTGCGCATGCAGATCAATCATGTCCCGCGGTTGCTGATTCAAGGCAACGACATTGATGCCCCGGGCCAGCGTTTGTAGGTTGGCTTCGGGCCCAACCGTCTTGCGGAAGGTGTCCATCATGTCGAATGCCGACTCGTTGCAATAGAAGAAGAGGCTCTGGAAACGTGCGCCACCTCCAGCCTCAAAATGGGTGGTTCCTGCGTCTACAGCGGCTTCCAGCGCTGGTAGAAAGTCCTTTGTCGCCACACGTGCACCAAACACGGACTGAAAACCATCGCGGAAGGACGTGTCCATGAATTGAATGCGTTTTTTTGCCATGGTTGGTTGTTGATTAGGTGTTGATCAGTTGCTGTCGCTCTGCTTCGTACGCAGCAATCGCCGCGGCCAGGACAACGGTCGGGACTTGGGGTTCCTGGGGCGTTGGTTTCTTTGAGGGACGCTGCTGTCGCTCGGCTTCCTGCTGGGTATGTGATCGGTTCAGGATCTCGATCAGCTTGATGAAGGCAATCATCAACAGCAGAAAGAGAAATACCGTCAACATGCCCACAACCATTAATTTGAGTCCGGTGCTGAACATCTGAATCGTTCTCCAGAAGATGCGGAAAGCGTGAACCACGGAGCGGTTGGTTAACTTATTTGAGAAGCATCTAAGATAGTGATTTTTTTGCAAGTTGACATCTGGAATTTAACAGAAATGTCGAACTTGTGATTTGGGGCAGGGAAATTAGACAGGATTTCCAGAAGGGACAGATCATGAATCGTCAAGAATCTGCTCCACCCTCTTCGGTAAAAATATCAAAGAAATGAATAAGGAGAGTGTTGATGGTTGGTGTAGCATGACCCAATCCACTTTCCAAAATCACGATGCTTTGTCTTCTTGGGATTCAGCCATGATCTCATACGAATGTGTTACCCCTGCACCGGAGCGTCCCATGATGATTGAGGTGGCGCAATACTTTTCCTGGGATAGCTGAATAGTTCGTTGCACCTGGTGCTCACTAAGATTGGTACCACTCAGGATGAAGTGCAGGTGGATTTTGCGGAAGATACGAGGGTAGTCGTCTTCTCGTTCAGCTTCTATCTGAACACGGCAGTCCTGCACTTTTTGGTGGGCTTTCTTCAGAATACTGATCACATCAACACCTGTGCAGCCTTCCATCCCCATCAGCAGCATCTCCATCGGACTGGGGCCCTTGTTGGAATCTGGAGTATCGATTACTAAGGAGTGCCCTGTTCCAGACTCTGCAACAAACTTTGATTCTTCCAACCATTTGACTTCTGCTTTCATAAATTCTGCTTCTGCGATGGGTTACCAAGACAATAAAACAACTTTCAATCAGCATAGCACCAAGAGTAGAAAACAGAGAACGTCTGTGTTTCCATTGCTTGTGAACCGCTAAACAAGTACAAGGAGTGGGCAGTTCATAGGATGTGGCTAGAAGTTCAATTCATCGTTAGCCCAGGAAATTCATTGGATGTCTGTTGGAGGATTTCGATCCAGGTACCCAAAATGTGAAAGCAGGAAGGAGTGAGAAGTGTCGCGCATTATCATCATTGGTGGTAGTGGTCACGTAGGTAGTTATCTCGTATCTACTCTGGTTACAATGGGACACGAGGTCGTCAACGTGAGCCGTGGGATTTCAAAGCCCTATCGTGCCCACTCCGCTTGGGAGCAAGTGGAAAGTGTTATCCTGGATCGTACCGCTGAGGAGGCCAAGGGAGAGTTTGGGACAAAGATCGCGGCCCTGCGACCAGATATCGTGGTGGACATGATCTCCTTCGATCTGCCCAGTATGCAGCAGCTCGTTGAAGCATTTCACGGGAAGATTGATCACTACCTCTTCTGCAGTACAATTTGGGTCTACGGAAGCTTCACAGCAATTCCATCAACAGAAGCGGATCTGCCTAATCCGATTGAACCCTATGGATGAAACAAGGCAGAAATGGAAGCCTGGCTGGGAGAACAGGTGCGTCGCAGAGGCTTTCCAGCAACTAGCTTCCGGCCTGGTCACATCGTCAGGGAAGCCTGGCTGCCGATCAATCCGCTGGGGAACCTGAATCCAGAGGTGTTTTCACGGATTGCCCATGGAGAGGAACTGGTGTTGCCCAACCTGGGGCTGGAGATGATGCACCATGTGCATGCAGACGATGTTGCTCGCTGGATTCTTTGCGCCATTCACCATCGACAGGCGACGATCGGGGAAGCGTTCAACACAGTCTCCGAGCAGGTGCTGACACTTAAGGGCTATGCAGAGGCGATGTATCGTTGGTTTGGCCAGCAACCACGGTTCTCATTTCAGCCTTTCAATGAATGACTGCATAGTATGAGTGAGCAGGACGCTGCCGCTTCTCATGGGCATGTAATCCGCAGTTCCTGCCACTCGATCGAAAAGAGTCGTCAGCGTTTGGCTTACCATCAGCGCTACTCCAGCCTCGAGGCGATCCAGCAAGCAGTCCAGGTGCTGATTGCCCAGAGGAAAGTGACGGTTCCGACATCAAAATGAATTACCGAAAAGACTACTTTTGCACAACCAACCGAGACCTTAATGCCGATGGGAATGGTTCCGCTTTTCTTTGATCTTGACCACACCCTCTGGGACTTTGTCAGTAACTCCCACAAAACGCTGCGTGAGGGCTATGAGGTCTTCGCACTACAGGGCGTAGGTGTGATCGACTTCTCCGAATGGGTCCATGTGTTCGAGCGAACAAACGACTGGTGTTGGGAAGAGTACCGTCAAGGACGAATGGATAAAACCACACTGCGTTCAGCCCGTTTCGAGATAGCTTTGAAGACAATCGGCAGCACGGCTCCATCAGAACTCGCAAAGGAGCTGGACACACACTACATCCAGTATTCTCCAAAGCAGACAGGTCTGATCGATGGTGCCCT
>JAQWOT010000212.1 GCA_029245725.1 SAR324 cluster bacterium
GTAACTCGGTAAAAGCTGGATAATGCAGTGGAGACAATCCTGAGGCCAACATAAGGCCTAATAGCCAACTACAAGGCTGTGCATTCGTGCGAAACATTTGTAGTTGGCAATTTACCAACCCACTATTGTGAAATTCGTTAGGAAAGAGTGTTTGTAGATCTGATCATGAACAGATGATGATCTGTTTGGCGTACCACCGTTCTCCATTCGCAATCAAATGACCAGATTCAACAGCTTTCACTGTCATTGAATTTTTGAAATTGACACCACAGTCCTCTAGCCAAAGAGAAATCTTTTGGATTGCATCCTGGGGATCAACACATATTTCTGATTCACTCCAAAGAGCAACAAGCAACCCTTCTTGAACCAAACCAGGACTTTTCTTCAGAGCCTCTTTTGGAGTTAGCAGAAGCAGTCCATCCGAGAGGTCCCCCAATGAAGAAATTCATCCTTCTTGGACTGGCTGTTGCGGCTTGTGCAACCACCGCTTCTGCCAATTGTCCGACTGTTTTAGCTGATGCAGCCATAGGTAAGTATCCAAATCAGTATGATTTGCAGGAATTTGAAACTGCGCACAACTGTAAGCTTAATTTTTCAGGAAATCCTGATGCAGCTACACTGAATAAGCAAATTGCTGGTAATCCAGGATTGCCTAGCATTAATCAGAGGCTTCCCAGCGAACCGCTTGTGATTGCGCCATACCAAAAAATTGGTAAACATGGGGGCGTTTTTAATGGAATCTCAAAAGCTACAGAAGCGGGAACTTCTGACCTACTTTCTGTGTGACATGTGAATTTGGTTCGCTTTTCTGATGACCTCGCTACAATCGTTCCAAATGTTGCGAAAAGTTGGGACTGGAATGCTGATTTTACAGAAGTGACCTTCACTCTCCGCGAGGGTCACACATGGTCTGATGGTCAGCCATTCACTGCTGAGGATGTAGCATTCTGGTACAATGGAGTTGTGATGGATAAAAATATCATTGAATCTCCTGCAGACCGTTTCCTTTCAGATGGCAAGCCAATGAAAGTGGAGGCAATCAGCGCTTCCAAAGTTCGCTTTACCCTCAACGCACCAAAGCCAGGTTTGAACGCCCAATTCGCAACGGACTTTGCTCAGCCATTCCAACCAGCTCACTTATTGGGTAAGTTCCATCCATCCATGAACAAGGACGCAAACCAGCTGGCTCAGTCATTGGGTTTCAAGGATGGCTATGAAGTAATCAATTTTTACTATGGCCAATCCGATTGGAAAGACGTCCCTCAGCCTTTGCTGAAGGATGCAGCGAAAACCAACAAATTGGTTGAAGCTGGCTTCACAGCTTTGGCTCCAACTCTTGAATCATTCATCGTTGTAGAAGATACACTTGATGGGCGACGGCTTGTTGCCAATCCATACTTCTTCATGGTTGATTCACAAGGAAATCAACTCCCTTACATTAACGAAATCAATGAAGTCTACATTGGAAACGAAGACGTTCAAACAGCAAAAATGGTTGCTGGAGAAGTAACCTATAAACTTCAGTCTGTAAATCTTCCATCGGCTCCAGTTCTGCTTCAAAATGCAGAGAAAGGAAATTATTCGGTTGAGCTTCGCCCCACAGTTGGAATGGCAGTTTTTGCTTTCAATTTAACTACTCAAGATGAGGCAAAACGTGCGGTCTTTAATGATCTCAACTTCCGAAGAGCCATGAGCAACGCTACCAACCGTGACCAGATCAACGAGATTGCTTATTTTGGTTTGGGAACCCCCCTTCAGTACACTGCCTTTGATGCTGACACAGCTTCATTCGTTTCAGATAAGCATCGGAATGCTTATATCAAATTTGATCCAGTTGAGGCTGGTAAACTTTTAGATGCTGCAAACGTAAAGGATCAAGATGGTGACGGAGATCGTAACTTACCAAACGGTCAAGAGTTACGATTGAACATCCAGTTTGCAACCCAAGACGTCGCGGTTGACGTGGTAGAGATTATCGCCCAAAATTGGTCTAATGTTGGTGTAACGACCACCATCAAAGAGGTCACCTCCGACGAGTACCGTGCCTCTCAATCAGCTAACGAACTGGATGTGCACGTTTGGACAAAGGGGGAACCTTTAGCATTCTTCTTAGGTAACACAGAGTTATTGGTAACGCCTGATAATGATTACTTTGTTCGCAATGCAATGCTGTGGGATCAATACCTAAATACTGATGGCAAGGAAGGTGTGAAACCTCCTCAAACCGTCTACGAGATGCAGAAGCTCGCCCGAGAGTTTACGACTGTTGAAGCGGGCACAGACCGATCAAATGAATTGGGTCGCCAGATTGTTCAGCGTGTTGTTGATGACCTCTTTTTCATTGGCACTGTAAAAGCCGTATCTCCAATATATTTCAGTAATAATTTTAGTAATTTCAAAGTATTTCTGACTGCTTCTTTCTCTTACTACCGGACATTTCCATATCTTCCACCTCTATGGAGCTTAAACTAACTCTCACCTGAACTTATGCGGTCTGCATTCTGAGGAGTGCAGACCATCCTCCAAATATCTTTTCTCTTTGGCCATTAAGTCAGCATGAGTTTTCTAGCAGAGACCTGGCTTTTCTGGTCACTCTTTTTTCTTGGACTGGTTCTCTTCCGGCAGGCGTTGCGTTCGTTAGTTGGCCAGTTTCTGTTCGAAAGATTTCTACTCGCACTCTTTACCCTTCTCTTAGTTTCGATTGTCATTTTTGCCCTGATGGAGGTGGTTACTGGCGACTGTGCTACTCGCATGATTGCCTATAAGAACACCCAAGGAATAGTCATTACAGATGCAGATATTAAAGCAGAACGTAAGTTGCACGGACTTGACGGTGCTGTTTACGAACGCTGGGGAGAGTGGGTCTATGGACTGGTCACCGAGGGAGATCTGGGATTTTCATGTGAAAAAAGAGCACCGGTACAACAAGTTAGGGAATCGCTTCCTCATTTCTTTAGCTGTCTGTGGACTGGGATTGCTGTTTGCCTACTCCTTGGCTCTGCCACTGGGGGTGATTTCTGCGATCATCATGACCCAACCCTTGGTTGATCATG
>JAQWOT010000213.1 GCA_029245725.1 SAR324 cluster bacterium
CATGCTGAGCAAATTTTAGTAACTTTTGGATTGGCGATCGTTTCACAGGGAATTATTTAAGCATTTTACGGAGCAAATCCAATTCCCATAATTGATCCAGAGATTGTTTCTGGGTCGGCTTCAGTGGGTGCTTGGTTTAGATTTGGGGATAATGTAATTTACCCTTGGTGGCGTCTTATTTATTTGGTGTTTGCAGGGGTCACCGTAACCGGTGTTTTTTCATTCCTAAATTTTACAACACACGGAATGTTTGTTCGTGCTGGCATGTATGATAGTGAGACAGTTGGCCTCCTAGGTATAAATATAGAAAGAAGATTCACAATCATTTTTGGATTGGCTACGATTGTGGCTGGAAAGGTTGGAGTATTGTATACTCCAATATTACCTCCCGACTATCACATCGCAATGGACTTTCTAGTACTCTCCTTTGTGGTAGTTGTTGTTGGTGGGATGGGATCACTTGAGGGGGCAGTTCTTGTGGGATTTATACTAGGAATACTCCAGTCTTTTGCTTCAATGAATGAGGTAAAAAGTATAATACCTAGCATTGATCAAATCATTATTTATGCAGTAGAATATTGGATAATCTGGTTGGAAGCGTATCAGTCGAAAGTGGACTACCATCAACTACTTTCTTTGGACTAAGTATGAGTGGTTTTAGTGGATTCTACTTCTGTGCAGTGATCATGATCTTTACTTTTTACATTGTGATGAGAATCACTCACTCTCCCTTTGAGTTAGCATTAAGAGCGATTAAGTCAAATCAAGTTCGGATGATGCACACAGGCTTCAATACAAGACCTTACATGCCGACTGCTTTCGTAGTTTCTGTGATGTATGCTGGAATAGTGGGAGCTATTCTGGCAGTTACGGATCCCCTCGTAGGTGCTAAAAAGATGCAGTAGACAGCATCTGGTGAAGTAGTATTAATGATAATTATTGGTGGTGTTGGAACTCTCTTTGGACCATTTGTATGTATTGTTTTAATTAAATATTTTGAATTTTTTTTCATCATTCAATGATCAATTATTGATGGATACATTTAATTTTCTTCCTGATGTGTTAGTTGAACCGGTTGTTAAAATTGTTGGTATCTTTGTTGGGGACGGATGGCATTTAACATTAGGAGCCTTGTTCATGATAATTGTAATATTTCTACCTGGTGGAATTATCGAAGGCATAACCAAACTTAAAAATAAGATTAAGAAGCTTGATAAGAGTCCCTTGACTTCTAAATCATTACAAACTCAGGAGTCTTGATGAGCAAAAAGGTTCTGGACGTCCAAGGTGTCAACAAGAGCTTTTGAGGATTCAAAGCCCTGAATGAAGTTGTTTTTGATGCAGTGGAAGGGGAGACTCACGCAATCATTGGCCCTAACGGGGCAGTAAATCAACTTTCTAAATGTTTGTATTGGCAAGCTGATCCCTGATACGGTTACAGTAATGTTCGATGGTCAATTGATGACTGGGAAGCAACCCCACGAGATCAACCAGGCTGGGATTGTTCGTGTATTTCAAACCCCTGAAATTTTCCAAGATCTGACGATTCTCCAGAATGTGATGATTTCTGCCTTTTCCAAGAGAGGTGGAGAATTTCGCTTCAATGCTTTCACAAGTATGCTGTCTTAGAAGAGCCTACACCAAGAGGCAGACAGCATTTTGGTAGATCTCAATATGAAAAGCATGCTTCATCATCATGCTGGTAGTTTATCTAGGGGGGACAAAAGAAGGCTTGAGTTGGCGATGAGCCTAATTCAGAAACCAAAATAGCTGCTACTTGATGAGCCCACTGCTGGAATGTCGAGAATTGATACGAACCGGACGATTGAATTCCTTTCAAAAACAAATCAGCGGGGGATTACTAGGATCATTATTGAGCATGATATGCATTTAGTATTTAGCCTTTCAGATTGAATTTCTGTTCTTGCCCAGGGACATGTGATCGCTACAGGGCTTCCAGATGAAATTTGAAACAGTCCTAAGGTCAAAGTAGCATATCTGGGAGGAGAGAGCCATGCCTGAGGCAGAAACTACTAAATTTGATAATGCACACCCCTACCATCGAAAGCCAGAAACTGAGCGCAGACCCTATTTTTCCTGTTGGGAATTACAATCTTATTACGGTGAAAGTTACGTCGTACAAAATATCAGTTTTGATATCAGAGAGGGAGAGGTTTTAGCACTCCTTGGACGCAATGGAGCAGGTGAGACCTCTACATTAAGAACGATTGCCAGGACAGATCTTCCAAGCTTGAGATATGGAGAAATCTGGTTGGATCACCAACCCATTCATGAAATGACTTCATATCAGGCTGCTCAACGCGGAATACAATTAGTTCCAGAAGATCGTAGAATCATTGGGGGATTGCCCGTGGAGGAAAATCTCAAATTAGCTCAAATCGTAGAGCCACATAGCTCGTCCTTTGAGTGAATTTATGAATCGTTCCCCAGACTGGCGGAAAGAAGAAAACAGGAAGCAGTGACACTTTCTGGAGGTGAGCAGCAAATGCTTGCAGTAACTGGAGCGCTGGCAAGAGATCCAAAGTTATTGATGCTGGATGAACCCTATGAGGGACTTGCACCTGTAATTCGGGAGGAGATTGCAAGGATTGTTGTGGACATTCGTGACTTGGGGATCACATCGATCATTGTTTAACAAGATGCGATGGCCGTCCTCCAGTATTCTGATCGTGCGGTGATTTTGGATAGTGGAGAGATAGCTTTTTCAGGTTCAGCAGCTGTAGTTCGGTACAACAAGCAACTTCGTGAGCAATATCTTTAAGTCTGAGAATTTGTTTATTTATTGAAGGAAGAACGTGGCTGAGGTTTTGCGCCCACCCAAAAATAATTGAGTGGGCTTTGAGGAGTGTGAGCCTAGAAGTCCGCTTTTTGAGCTGCTCGCAATTCTCTTTTCAAATCCTTGTTTCGCTGCTTTTCTGCAGCCTCACGCTTCAAACGCTTTGCAACAGAGGGTTTGATGTAGAATTTTCTCTTTTTCAATTCTTTAAACAAGCCTTCTCGAATCAAAGTTCTCTTCAATTGCATCATTGACTTGCCGACATTCCCGTCCCGAACATCAATATTTACAGGCATTCTCCTCATTTACTGATAGATTTGCATTACGGTTGATTTAAATAAATAATACTAACACAAAATCTTTTCTTGACAACCCAAGAATTCAGACCCCTTTGATTCCTGCCTCCATTATCATCACTGGTCCAACCGCAAGTGGAAAAAGTGATCTAGCTTTAGAACTTGCTCAAAAAATTGATGGCGAGATCGTCTGTACAGACTCAATGCAGGTTTATCGGGGTTTGGATATTGGGACTGCGAAACCTACTAAAGTGGAGCAATTAGCAGTACCACATCATCAGATCGACCTTTGCAACCTTGATGAACATTATTCAGCTGGCCAGTATGCCCGTGATGCTGAAATTACGCTAAACAAACTGGGAGAGGTTGGGAAGATACCAATCTTTGTGGGTGGTTCGGGGCTTTATTACAAGGCGCTAATTTATGGATTGGACGAGATGCCTCCGATACCCAAAGCAATTAGGCAGTCAGTATTGAATGACTGGAAAATAAAGGGTTTTGAAGAGTGTTATCAAGAATTAGCCAAGTGTGATCCAGAGCTGGCGGCCAGACTTTCACCTCGTGATGCTACAAGAGTACAAAGAGGTCTTGAGATCTTTCGTGCCACACGAAAAAGAATGAGTTCTTTTCAAAAAAGTAAGTTTGGCAATCAGACAACTCGGTTTCCAGTAATGATCTTTGGTGTTCACTGGGAGCGAGACGCCCTCTACCAAAGAATTAACCTGCGAACTGAAGCCATGTTGAAAATTGGCTGGATGGAGGAAGTCAAAGCTTTGCTGGAGCTTTATTCACCCTCACTCTCACCTCTTAACGGGCTTGGATACAAACAAATCATTTCTTACCTCAACGGTGAAATAAACTACAATCAGATGGTCGAAGAAATTCAACAAAAAACGAGGAATTTTGCTAAACGGCAACTTACTTGGTTTCGCCAAGAAAAAAGTCTGAAATGGTTTGAAATCAACAAAAGAGAACAAGTTTTTCAAGCAACGGAAGCTTTTCTTTATGCGTATCATTGACTTTGCTTAGTCAAGAAGGACAAACAGTAGAATCCTGATTCAGTGGTTTGGATTCTAACTTGATTTCTTAAGGGGGATCATCAATTGCAGTTTGCTGATGAGTCTCTTCAGTGACGAAATTCGATTAATCCCGTCTCCCTTAGTCCGGGAAAATTTATGCCGGGACCGCCAAATCCTATTTCTACAAAAAAACAAACACCAAAAGATCAAACAAGCATCTCCGTGAGCATTTTGAAAAGTGCTGGAGTTGTTACTATATTTACATTGCTCTCCAGAATCATGGGTGCAGTGAGGGATCTTTTCATCGCCAACATTTTTGGTGCGGGTTTAATCACAGACGCTTTTATCCAGGCCTTCACAATTCCGAATGTCTTTCGTAGGTTGACAGCCGAAGGCTCCATGACCTTAGCATTTCTTCCGATTTACACCGAAATTCGGGAGCAAAGATCTGCTGAGGAAGCGAAGAGCTTTGCTTCCAGAGTGTTAGGCCTAGTCCTTTTTGGCACTGGTCTGATCTGCGCACTTGGGATGATTTTCAGTCCTCAACTTATATGGTTGTTTGCAGCTGGCTTTGCAGAAGATGTTGAAAAATTTCAGCTAACAACTGATTTTAATCGTTTGATGTTCCCGTACTTGATATTGGTTTCTGTCGTGGCTTGGTCGATGGGGATTTTGAATGCTGAAAAAAGATTTGCAGCCCCAGCAGCAGCTCCAATCTTTTTGAATTTAGCGATTATTGGTGGTGCCATTGGATTAGCGCCTTGGTTAGAGCGGCCCATTGAAGGGTTGGGTTGGGGTGTATTGCTTGGAGGGCTTCTTCAGGTCTTTTTACAAATTCCTTCACTATTTAAGGTTGAACAACCTCTGCTCCCAAAAGTTTTCTGGTTAGATCCAGAGATTAGAAGGCTACTGAAATTGTTAGGACCTTCTCTTTTTGGAGTAGCAGTTTATCAAATCAACATTATCATCTTGCGCAATCTCGCTAGTTTTTTGCCGGATGGACAAGTGTCTTATTATTACAATGCAAGTCGGTTGACAGAATTTGTTCTAGGTGTGTTCGCCTTTGCGATTGCCACTGCAAGTTTTCCAGAACTTAGCCTTCAAAAAGCTAAAACAGATTGGGTAGAGGTCGAGAAAACTTTGAGACTTAGTTTTCACACAACTTTTTTGATCGTTTTACCAGCCACTGCCGGTCTGATTGGGATGGCAGAACCGATTGTCAGCGTTCTTTTTCGACACGGGGCTTTTACTTGGCTAGATGTTCAGGCGACGGCAATCACTTTGATGATTTTTGCCTCGAGTATTCCCGCTGTTGCGGCCGTGCGATTGTTGGTGGCACTCTTCTATGCTATGCAGGATACCAAGGGGCCGGTAAAAGCATCATTATTTAGTATGATACTTACAGGAGGATTAGGGTGGTGGTTGAGTGGAATTTGGGAGGTGGCTGGATTAGCCTTGGCTCTATCTTTGGGGACTTTTGGACAACTCATAGTGTTATGCTGGCTTTTGCAAAGAAAACAGCTGCCTTTGAAGAAATTCTTGTCCTTGAAAGTCTTGGCTAGATATTTCAGCTCAGCTTTTTTGATCGGGATCGGAGTTTGGAGTATCAGCCAACAAAATGACTGGGAACTAGGCCCTGCCTCATCGATGAACTGGTTGCTCTTTTCAACGATGCTGGTTTGTTCAGGATTAGTCTATTTTGCTATCCTCAAAATGACTGGAGATCCCTATTTAACTGATTTGTTGAACAGATTGAGAAAACGCCCTCAAAAATTGCGTTGACAGGAAGTTTGGAAATCCCCCTCCAAAAATCAGGTTACTTCTTCAGCTCTTTTGATCAGAGGATCGATAACTCCCGCCTCTGAAAACCCTTTCTGCCTCAAGTGGCAAGCTGGACAGGTATCACATGGTGGAAAAGTCCCATTATAGCAAGTATGGCTGAAAGATAAGGCTTCTAAAGCTCCTAAATCTTTAGCCATTCTGACGGTTTGAGCCTTGGTTAACAACATCAGGGGAGTATGCAGCACAAACTGTCTTTCCATTCCAAGATTCAGTGCTAATTGAAGAGCCTCAATTGTGTTTTTTCTACAATCGGGGTATCCGCTGTAGTCAGTTTGACAGACGCCTGTCACGATGTTTTCAATTCCCAATTGCCATGCTCTTGCTGCTGCAAAACTCAATAAAATTAGATTTCGTCCAGGAACAAAGGTGTTCGGTAAGCCTTCCTCGATAATGTTTTCTTGATGAGTTTCAACCTCTTCACTTCCCGTCAAAGCATTTCCACCTAATTCTGTAAAAGTGTCGATTGATAGAACTTCATTGTGGACCTTTGCCAATTGAGCAATCTTTTTTGCACACTCCAACTCGATTCGATGTCGCTGACCATAATCGAAAGTCAGTGTCCTCACCTCTTCAAAGTGTTTGAGCGCCCAGTAAAGGCATGTTGTGGAGTCTTGACCACCTGAAAAAACTACAAGTGCGATTTTGGCCTGAGAAGAATTATTCATCGTCAAGTTCGGGTCAGAATTTTTTAATAATACAAAGTTTTTCCCCAACTTATAGGTAAGCATTAAATTAACAGCATACAGTCACCGTAGCTAAAAAAGCGGTACTTTCGCCTAATTGCCTCTTCGTAGCACGACAACAACCGTTGCCTCCCACAAAGAGATGCTACCAACATCAACAAGGTTGATTTGGGGAGATGAAAATTAGTTAGTAACCCATGTATCATCTTGAATTCAAAAGGTGGATAAATAAATATCTGTGTGGTTCCACTTAACTTGGGTTCTTCTTGCCTAGCCAATGTTTCCAACACTCGGACCACGGTTGTGCCTACAGCAACAATACGCCGTCCCTCTTTCTGGTAGTGATTCAATCTGCACCAAACATCTGCATCAATCTCGTATCGTTCTTTGTGCATCTGGTGTCGCCTGGGGTCATCCACTTTCACTGGTTCGAATGTTCCTCTGCCAACGTGTAAGGTCAATTCCTCAATTGGAATTTTTCGTTCGGTCAGTTTTGCCAAAATACCATTTGTGAAATGTAGACCTGCTGTGGGTGCTGCCACAGCTCCCTGCTTTTTGGCATAGACAGTTTGGTAACGTTCCTTGTCGCTTAAACTTGTTAATTCATCTTCAATTTTCCTGGAAATGTATGGTGGAAGTGGGGCGTAACCCTCCATCTCCAATGATTCACTAAGCTGCGTCGGTTCCTCGAAAGAAAGTACCCAACTGCCATCTTCAAGGCGTTCAGTGGCTTGAGCTCTTAGAGTCTTACCGAAGAGAAGAGTTTCTCCCGATTTGATTTTTTTAGCTTTTTTGATCAAAGCTTCCCATTTACCGGTTTGGATTTCCCTTGTTAGAAGTGCCTCTAGTACAGCACCACTCATCCGTTTCCCTAGTAATTTAGTTGGAAGAACCTTAGTGTTATTCAGTACTAATACAATATCGTCTGGTAACAAATGGAGTATGTCATCGAATCTATAATGAGAGTAAACATGCCTTTCCAATGAGAGATACATTAATTTCGAGAGATCTCTTTGGGAAGCTGGGTGCTGAGCGATCAGGTGAGGGGGAAGAAAAAAATCGTAAGAGCCAAGTGTCCAATCTGGGTTCAAGATGTTCAAAATCTAATTTCTGTTCTAAGAGTTAACACATGATGTGGGTGGGTAATTTTGACCATTCAATTGTTGGTTCTGGGTCATCTGGAATAATGGATAGCTTGGTGTCTTGTGTATCGAGAACCTTAGTTTTTACCATAGCCATCCCCACGTAAGTTCCATCATGTCTGGAGGCTGAGATGGTGGTAATCTCTCCAACTAACTCAGTTCCAGAAAACAATGTTGATGAATCATAAATGGTTGCTGAGGCTGGAATTGTTAGACTGACTAATTGCTTTTGTGGGCGCCCCCGAAAAAAGAGCCTTGCATTGGGCTCTTGGCCGATATAGCAACCTTTATTGAAAGAGATATAGTCTTTGAGGGCAGCTTCCTGAGCGAAGTTGTCATTCGTAAAATCTCTACCAAAGACTGGAATGCACTCGATGAGATCCATTTCGTTCCATGCGTCCCAACCTACCCAGCCGCAATCCTCTTGATTCAAAAGTTTATTGGCTACATCTTCAACATCTTTTCCGGGAATCAATAAGCTGTAGTGTTCAACGCCAAGATGTTGATGCTTTGTACAAAGAATCTTTTTATCGATCAAAGAAGTTTCAGAAGTGGTGCTGGACACGTTCAACCCAAGTATTTCTAAAACATTTCGCGATCTCGGTCCTCGTAAATCCAAGCGCAAAATAGAGGGCGTGAGGAGCTGGAATGTAAAATTTTCGCGAATGTGAAACTTGTCCAATAGATTGGCTACTTGGAAACCTTCCCCAGGATAGCTACTTAGGACCCAACTATATCGTGATGTACGCCATATCTCTAAAACATGTTGAATCTTCCCCTTGCTTTGGCAAATTAGGGCAGGTTGAATTTGATTGATATCAATTTTCTCTAAATCTGCTGAGACCATTCCCTGCAGAAAATTTTTAGCATCCACTCCATTCAATTCCAGCAGCAGCCAGGCTTTTCGATCAAAAATCCCCGAGCTCTTTTGCAAATATTTGAGTTCTTGTTCGATCCCAATTGAATACTTCTCAACAACGGCAAGACGGTCAAAGAAGCTAAAATTGGCGCTTGCTTTTTGATGAAGTCCATCAAGTGCCTCGAATGGATTCATACTGAGGATCCTTTTAAAGATTTTTCTGTTTGATAAGTTTTTTAAATTTAAATGATGATCACCCAATTGGGTAGTATTTTTGGAGATTTTCAGGTGGCTTCCATTATTTCAGGAAAAGAGTTAGGTCAACAAATTATCTCAGAATTGAAATCTGAAGTCTTTGCAATTAAGAAAGAGCTTAACATAAGCCCATGTTTGGCGGTCATTCTTGTGGGGGATGATCCAGCCTCTGTAGTATATGTCGCTAATAAGCGTCGAACATGTGAGGAGATTGGGATTATTTCGAAGGCATATGATCTGCCTGCTTCAACAACTATGAAGGAATTGCTGAAGGTTATTCATGAATTGAACAACTTAGCAGAGGTGCATGGCATTCTTTGCCAGTTTCCCTTGCCAGGCGGAATGAATGAACAGGAAGCAGTTTTGGCCATTGACCCTGCAAAGGATGTAGACGGGTTAAACCCTCTAAATGTTGGATTGCTCGCTAATGGCCAACCAAAATTTATCTCGTGTACACCCTTAGGAGTATTGGAAATTTTGAAAAGATATGAAGTCGAAACAGCTGGAAAGCAGGTTGTGGTGCTAGGACGGAGTAATCTCGTTGGGCGACCCTTGGCAACATTGCTTTCTCAAAAAGGGTGGGATGCAACAGTAACAATTTGTCATTCCAGAACTAGAAATCTTGAAAGTCATGTTCAAAAAGCTGACATTGTCATTGCAGCTATTGGTCAACCAAATTTTGTTACAGGCGAAATGCTTAAGGAGAATGCTGTAGTGATTGACGTCGGAATCAACCGACTCCCATCATTTGACCCCAACAAAAAAGGTAAGTTATGTGGAGATGTTGATTTTGAATCTGCATCGCAGAAAGCTTCGGCAATAACTCCTGTGCCTGGTGGCGTTGGGCCCATGACAGTTTGCGCTTTAATTGAAAACACTATAATTGCAGCTGAAAGGATTGGTTGAGCGCCTGAGAAGATTCGAACTTCTGACCTTTAGCTTCGGAAGCTAATGCTCTATCCAACTGAGCTACAGACGCAAATTTATGATGAATTT